>NZ_JALIFS010000011.1:0-144841 GCF_022868965.1 Blautia sp. NSJ-140
AAGTGTGGCAACACATGGAGCTGACTGTTACTAATCGGGTGAGGGCTTGACCAAGAAACGCAGGTTAAGAATTGATTCAAAGAGTTTGATTAACGATCAACAAGCATGTATGTAGTTTTTAAGGTACAAACCTTAAAATGGCCCAGTGGCTCAGTTGGTTAGAGCGCCGCCCTGTCACGGCGGAGGTCGAGAGTTCGAGTCTCTTCTGGGTCGTTACAGCTTAGCTGTAATGAATTAAATATGGGATCTTAGCTCAGCTGGGAGAGCATCTGCCTTACAAGCAGAGGGTCATAGGTTCGAGCCCTATAGGTCCCATAGATTATGGATGGATTCCCGAGTGGCCAAAGGGGGCAGACTGTAAATCTGTTGGCACCGCCTTCGAAGGTTCGAATCCTTCTCCATCCACTTAAATGCCGATGTGGCTCAATTGGCAGAGCAGCTGATTTGTAATCAGCAGGTTATCGGTTCGAGTCCGATCATCGGCTTTTAACATTTAATAACGCGGGGTGGAGCAGTCTGGAAGCTCGTCGGGCTCATAACCCGAAGGTCATAGGTTCAAATCCTGTCCCCGCTACTTATGCCCAGATAGCTCAGTTGGTAGAGCAGAGGACTGAAAATCCTCGTGTCGCTGGTTCGATTCCGGCTCTGGGCATGTTTTAATGTAAAACATACGAACGGCTGGTTAGAAAAAGCCTGAGCGTGTTTTAATGCAAAACATACGAATGGCTGGTTAGAAAAAGCCTGAGCGTGTTTTAATGTAAAACACACGAATGGTTGGTTAGAAAAAGCCTGAGCGTGTTTTGATGCAAAACATACGAATGGCTAGTTGGAAAAAGCCTGAGCGTGTTTTAGTATAAAATATGGGGTATTAGCTCAGTCGGTAGAGCACTTGACTTTTAATCAAGTTGTCCGGGGTTCGAATCCCCGATGCCTCACTTTTTAATTGGATCAGATAAATTCCCGTTTGTTGCTCAAGGCAGCAGGCGGGAATTTTGTTTTATATCTGTGCGAATGTAGCATAGAGGATAGTGAGAGTACGGAGAAACTGCCGGTGGAAGATATTTATGAGGGATCAGAGGAATTAGGTCTGGCAGGATAAAAATGTACTGTGATCGAGCAGATCTCACTGTTTGTGGCAGTACGCATATTCGGGCCCCATATGCCGGCGCCGGAAGTAACGATGTTGTGCATAGTCCCTTTTTTCAGGTAACCGCAGGAATTTTCCCAGATCAGGCCGGTGATGATGTTCAGAGGGAACAGCTGACCGTCATGAGTATGACCGCAGAGATCAAGATCTGCGCCTGCGGCTGCCACTTCATCCAGCTGACCGGGCTGATGATCCATAAAAATAATCGGGAGTGTTTTGTCAAGGCAGGCTGTAAGCTCGTCAGGATCCTTACGGGTGTCGGACATTTTTCGGCAGCGTGAAGGATCCTTACGGCCTGTCAGAGAAAACCGTTTATCTATGAGGACGGTTTCGTCATCGAGAAGCCGAATGTTGGCAGATTCCAGAAAATTCCGCATTCTGGGATCATCATAATCTTTTTTTGCATTGCGGAAGGTAAAACCGGCCAGAATCGGTTCGCTGAGATCATGGTTGCCCCAGCAGGCATAAACGCCGTATCTGGATTTCAGTGAACGGAGAATGGCCGCTGTTTTTTTGGGGTTTTTGATCCCCTCATATTCGTTATCAAAAATATCGCCGGCAATACAGATCAGATCCGGATCTTC
Source organism: Blautia sp. NSJ-140 (assembly GCF_022868965.1). Taxonomy (NCBI): domain Bacteria; kingdom Bacillati; phylum Bacillota; class Clostridia; order Lachnospirales; family Lachnospiraceae; genus Blautia; species Blautia sp. NSJ-140. Next base: position 1,732 of record NZ_JALIFS010000011.1, read on the forward strand.
GGCATTGATCTTTTTTACAAGAAGCCCGGCATGTTTTTCTCCGATGCTGTAACCGAAATGAATGTCTGCGAGCAGGACGATCTTTAGAGAGTCCATTCCCTTCACCTGCTTGTCTATTTTCACATCATAAGTTTTTGTCTTAATATTCCACTGGTTAAAAATCCCATAGAGACTGACACCGATGATCAGAAGGGTGCAGACAGCGCCTGTGACTACGAAGGCTTTCCGGGAATACATCCAGGCCGGATGAAGCGTATGCTTCAGGATCAGTCTGCAGAGATCTGTAGTTACGATTACGATCAGGATGTAAAGAAATGTTCCCTGAAAATAATTTGCCGTATTTTTCAGGAAGCGATGGAGCGCAGGGGGCTTCCGGATGAGAAAACAGGTCAGAAGAGAAGTGGACAGAAAAATATAAACACCTGCAAAGCATGCCCGGAACGCAAAGATCTGGAAAAAATGAGTGCAGGCACCCATCCACAAAATCATCCAACGGACGATATAAATATTAATGAGAATATATAATGGTGCGAGAAAGATGGCAAGCATGGTGTGTGATACCTCCATTCGTGGAAAGCAATAAGCTGTGAGCAGGATTGATCACTGCAGATACTTTTTGAATTGATATATAGTATTTCCATAAATTACTGCAGCATGTTCGGAATAACTTTTTTTGATGCATTGATTCATGGAACTGCTATAGTATACAGCAAATAATAATTTTTGGCAAAAGAACATATATTAGGAAAAAGAACGCTTATGGTGTTTTTATGAAAAAATATGCGCTTCTTCGATATTGTCTGGTGTTTCTGGCAATTGTTCTTCCTTATTTTTCGGCGGCAGCCATTAATGGACCTGAGATGGTTCTGGCAGAGAGAGTGCCGGATATGGAAGAATATCTCCCGGTCATTGTTTTTTCGCAGATTTCCCCGGAAATGAAAAAAGAAACCATAAAAGCGCAGACTGTGATCGCACGGTCGAATATTCAAAGGTGGCTGGGCGAGGGGAAAAATCTCGCAGAGATCCTGAGGGAAAACGGAAATACAGAGGAAGTCTGGAGATATTTTTTTGCAGAAAAAAGGCAGATCTATGAGCAGACAGCAAAAGAGACGGGTGGGCAGGTACTTACATATGAAGGAAAAGTGAGACTGACTCCCTGGCATAAGAGAAGTGCCGGGAAAACCCGCAGCGGGGAAGAAGTTTTTCATGATGAGGCGTATACATATCTGAAATCGGCAGATAGCAGTGAGGACAAAAAATCTCCGGATCATATAAAAATCGTGGAAATTCCTGCGGGGCAGCTTTCCGGGGAGCTGAAGATCAAAAAGCGGGACAGTGCCGGTTATGTGACAGAGCTTACGATTGGGGAAACACTTTTGGAGGGAGAAAGCTTTGCAGCGGGAATGGGACTGGAATCAGCGAATTTCAGTTTGAAGAAAAAGGATGATATTTATTATCTGAGAGTGCGTGGCAGCGGTCATGGTGTGGGATTTTCCCAATTTGGTGGAAATGAGATGGCAAAAAACGGAAGCAGTGCAGAGGAGATCCTGAAAAGATATTTTCCGGAGATGGAGTTGAAAGCTGAGGATTAAAGAAGGTCAGGCATCAGAAGCAACGTCTGATAAAAAAAATATTCAGAAAATGAATAGACAGCCATATTCTGGACACTCTATAGATATAGAAATGGTGACCGAAACGGCAGCAGCGGGAAAAAAAGATGTCCGTTTTACTGTTTTTTCTGTTACTGAAAATGAACATATCAGACAGAGGTGGAAAGAATATGAAAAGTAAAATCGTGAGAGGTATTATCAACGGAGGAGTTTTGGCAGCAGTAGCGGCACTTGGAATTACTGTTTATCAGTTTGGAACAAAGCCCATCGCAGAAAATCCCCAGGAGGAAAATTCTGCACAGGCAGAAGAGACCGGGCTGGAGGAGGAGCTTTCGGACGGAGAAAACGCAGAAGATGCTGCAGCTGCGGGAGATGGCTGGCAGGATGCAGTACAGGATGAGATTTCTGATGGAGAAAACGGAGATGAAGCAGGTTTGTCAGGAGCTTCAGAAGCCGGAGCAGATGCAGACGGAGTGACCGGAAGCATCCGTGAGACTGCAGGAAGTGGTACAGCCGAAAATGCAGCGGCATATGCAGATAATGGAAGTGGTACGGAGGATAGGAGCGTGTCTGCGGCAGCAGGTGCAGAAGGTGCTGGAAATACAGCAGATAATGCCGGAAATGCAGCGGCAGAGGGAGCGGTGAATAACGGAGCTGGAGCTTCCACAGATACCGCGGAGACCTCAGCTGTCGGAATTGCGGCACAGGCCTTGGATTTTACGGAGGATTCCATTATGGAATGGCCGGTCAGAGGAACGGTTCTTGTGGATTACAATATGGATGAAACCGTATATTATCCGACTTTGGATCAGTATCGTGTAAGCCCTGCCATTGCTTTGCAGGCAGTGGAGGATGCGCCGGTGTATGCAGCGGCAGATGGTCAGGTGCTTTCTATTGTACAGGATGCCTGTACGGGAACGACTGTGACTATGGAGCTGGGAAATGGTTATCAGGCAGTATATGGGCAGCTGAAGGACCTTACTGTGGCAGAAGGTGATACAGTAAAGGAGGGTGAAGTGATCGGAAATATCAGTGCACCTACAAAATATTATTCTGTAGAAGGCCCGAATCTTTATTTTGCAATGAAAAAGGATGGCGTACCGGTAGATCCGTTTGAATATCTGGAATGACAGGGAAAACCGAAAAACAGATCTATCGGGGAAATTTCTGGAAACAGAGGATACGGGATGGGAGGTATATGCATCCCGTATCCTCTGCCTTGTGAATCATGCTGCCGGTTACTGAGAACGGAGTGAGCAGTAACCAAAAATTTCCATTTATGTAGGAAAAGAATCTTTTTTACCGGAAAGAAACCGTGTATAATCTATATTATAAATATGCATACAAGGACAGATATAACAGGATAAAAGAAGAGGTACATAAGTTATGAACATTAATGAAATAGCCAGGCTTGCCGGAGTTTCCAGAGCTACGGTATCCAGATATCTGAATAATGGATATGTCAGCAGTGAAAAAAAAGAAGTCATCCGCAGGGTGATCCAGGAGACAGGATATCAGCCATCCTCCCAGGCACAGACACTGCGGACTAAAAAAACCAGTCTCATCGGTGTCATCCTTCCAAAGATCAATTCAGATACTATAAGCCGTGAGGTGGAAGGGATCAGTGATATTCTTACACGGAGAGGATATCAGCTTATCCTTGCTAATACCAATAATGATGTGGAAGAAGAACTGAAATACCTTTCTCTGTTTAAAGAACGCCAGGTGGACGGAGTGGTTCTTATTGCTACCATGTTTACTAGAAAGCATAAACAGATGCTGAAGGATTACAAGGTGCCGATCGTGATCCTGGGACAGCATCTGGACGGATATCCTTGTATTTATCAGGACGATCATAAAGCAGCTTTTCAGGTCACGGAGAAGCTGTCAGAGAAGGGAAAAAAGTTTGCCTATATCGGCGTTACAGATAAGGACGAGGCAGTTGGTGCCTGCCGGAAAAAAGGTTTTATGGATGCTATCCATAAAGCTAAGCTGGAGGTCGTGCCGGAGAGGATGAAGATAGGAAATTTCACCATGGATTCCGGTTATGAGATGGCGAAGGAGCTTTTTGAAGAGGAGCCTTCCATAGATTCTCTTGTGTGTGCTACGGATACTATGGCGGTGGGAGCCATGACTTATTTGAAGGAGATCGGGCTTCGCATTCCCGAGGATGTTCAGATCGCAGGGATTGGGGATGGAGTTCCGGGTAAGATCGTGGAACCGAAGCTGACAACGGTACATTTTTATTATAAGACCAGCGGAATGGAGGCAGCAGCCATGCTGGCTGATCTCATTGAGAACGATACCGGGATCAGCAAGGAAATAAAAATGGGATGTGAGCTTGTGGAACGGGAATCTCACAGGTAACAGAGAATATCCTCGCAGACAGGGGGAAGAAATTATAAGTTATTGTGGAACAGGAGCAGATCTTTTGGGAGAAAAAGACCTGCTTCTTTTTGTGTGCTCATGTGTTATGGCTAGGCAAACACAAAAAAATGCCAGATTTTTTCTGTGATGTCCTGACTGGTTTGTCTGTCTTGCATCTGTTCTTATAGAATATTTACAATTTTGAACGAAGAAATTTGTGAGATGTTGCGGATTTACAAATAAGAATGCAGTGGTTATAATACAAGCAAGATATGAGAACGATTCCATATAAGAACGCAAGCAACAACATAAAACAAACCATTGAAAAGTGTTAAAATCATCAAAAAACTTAAAAAAATGGAAAAATCATCGTTCTTTGTATGAATATGTATATGAAATCAATCTCATAAATAAATGAAAAATAATGGATCAGAGATAATAGATCCCGGGAAGCTGAAGAAAGAACAGACAGATCTGATCCGAAGAAAGAGATGACTGTCCGGGAACAGTAGCAGAAAAGGAGGAAGGACATGGATTACAGAAAGACAGCACAGGAAATCTATGATCATGTAGGAAAGAAAGAAAACATCATTTCCGCGGCGCACTGTGCAACAAGGCTTCGTCTGGTCATTGCGGATAATGACAAGGCGGATAAGGAATATGTGGAGAATATCGACGGTGTGAAGGGTGTGTTTTTCGCACAGGGACAGATGCAGATCATCCTGGGAACAGGAGTTGTAAACAAGGTTTATGATGAATTTATCCAGATCGCCGGAATATCAGAGAGCAGTAAGGATGAACTTAAGAAGGTGGCAGCATCCAAGGCCAATCCGGTACAGAGGCTGATCAAGACACTGGGAGATATTTTTGTCCCGATCATCCCGGCTATCGTAGCCAGCGGATTCCTGATGGGAATCATGGAAGCCCTGAACTTCATGGTAAACAACGGCTTTCTGAATATTAACACAAATGGTTCCATTTATGTATTTGCACAGCTTTTCAGCAACACAGCGTATACATTTCTGCCGATCCTTATCGCTTACAGTGGTGCGAAGGTATTCGGTGCCAACCCTTATCTGGGTGCGGTTATCGGTATGATCATGATCCATCCAAATCTGCAGAATGCCTGGACTGTTGCAACAGAGGGTGTGCAGGCAACGCAGAAGGTATGGTTTGGACTTTATTCCATTGACATGGTGGGATATCAGGGACATGTGATCCCGGTTATCATTGCAGTATGGGTACTGGCACAGATCGAGAAAAGACTTCATAAGGTCGTACCTGCAATGTTCGATCTTTTTGTAACACCACTTGTCAGTGTTTTTGTAACCGGTTATCTTACACTTTCCATTATCGGACCGATTTTCGTAGCTGTTGAGAACGGACTTCTGGATGGGATTCAGTGGCTGATCGCACTGCCATTTGGAATCGGAAGCTTTATCATGGGTGCCTTTTATGCACCGACTGTTGTTGCTGGTGTTCATCACATGTACACCATCATTGACCTTGGACAGCTGGCCAAATTCGGCGTTACCTACTGGCTGCCACTTGCATCTGCAGCTAACGTTGCACAGGGTGGTGCAGCTCTTGCTGTAGGCCTGAAATCCAGAAATCAGAAGATCAAATCCATGGCTGTTCCTTCTGCTTTAAGCGCATGCATGGGAATCACAGAGCCGGCAATCTTCGGTGTAAACCTCCGCTTCGGAAAGCCGTTTATCATGGGCTGCCTGGGTGGTGCATGCGGAGCACTTTTTGCCTCCATCACCAGTCTTGGTGCCACAGGAACAGGTGTTACCGGTATCTTTGGAATACTGCTGTGCCTGAATAATCCAGTTGGTTATATCCTGATGTTTGTCATCGCATTCGGTGTGGCTTTTGTGCTTACCTGGATGTTCGGATATAAGGATGAGGTACAGGAAACAGCTGAAAAAAATATTGAAGCAGAGAAAAAATCAGATGCTCCGGCAGAAATTGCCCGGAAGGAAACTTCAGAGACAGGCGTACAGACCCTCTACAGCCCGCTTGAGGGAATTGCGATCCCGCTTTCAGAAGTAAAGGATGCAACCTTTGCATCCGAAGTCCTTGGAAAGGGTGTGGCAGTGATTCCGTCCAAAGGTGAAGTAAAAGCACCCTGTGATGCTACGGTTTCTACAATTTTTGACACAAAGCATGCCATCGGGCTTGCAACAGAAAGTGGTCTGGAGCTGCTGATCCATATCGGAGTTGACACCGTTGAGCTTGGCGGTAAATTCTACACCGCTCATGTAAAGGACGGTGACGTGGTCAAAAAAGGCCAGACACTGATCACCTTTGATATGGATGCTATTAAGGCAGCCGGCTATGATGTGACCACACCGCTGATCGTAACTAATACCGATGATTATGAAGAAGTAAAAATGCTTGCAGAAGGAACAGTAAATAATGGTTCTGAAGTACTGGAGGTTAAATAAATGAGTTCTTTGACCAAGGTCCTTGCGGAGGAAGTTCGAAAAACCGAGGAAACGGCAGCAGTTGCCAGGACGATGCAGACAAACCGTCTGACACATCATCTGATGCCGCCTGTGGGATGGCTCAATGACCCGAACGGTTTATGCTGGTACAAGGGAAGATATCACGTGTTTTTCCAGTATTCTCCGTTTGAGGCCAACGGTGGACTGAAATTCTGGGGACATTACTCCAGTGAAGATATGATCAGCTGGAGATATGAAGGGGTTCCGCTTCTGCCGGACAGCATTTATGACTGTCATGGTGTTTACTCAGGCTCTGCCATTGCGGAGAAAGATAAGCTTCATCTTTTCTACACAGGAAATATCAAGATGGATGGAGATTATGATTATATTAATAACGGAAGGCAGTCCAGCACTCTTCATGTGGAGAGTGCGGACGGCCTTCATTTCGGAACAAAGGAAGTTGCGGTTTCCTGTGAGGATTATCCGGAGAATTACACCTGCCATATTCGTGACCCGAAGGTCTGGAAGGAAGGTGAAGAGTACCGGATGATCCTTGGCGGCCGTCAGAAAAGCGACCAGGGTGCCGTACTTTTTTACAACTCCGAAGATCTGAAAAACTGGAAATTTGACTGTGAGCTTACTACGGAGAAGGCATTCGGATACATGTGGGAGTGCCCTGATTTTTTTACTCTTGAGGGACAGGAAGTGCTTTCGGTATCTCCCCAGGGACTGACCAGAGAAGAATTCCGTTTTCAGAACATCTATCAGTCGGGATACTTTATCCTGAAAGATGGAAAGCCGGAGGAAAAAGCTTTCCGGGAATGGGATCACGGCTTTGATTTCTATGCACCCCAGACATTCCAGGATGGAAAGGGCAGACGGATCCTGATCGGCTGGATGGGAATGCCGGATGCAGATGAGGAATATGTGAATCCTACAGCAGAGAGCGAAGGCTGGCAGCATTGCCTGACTGTTCCGCGAGAAGTTACGTATAAAAACGGAATGCTTTATCAGTATCCGGTGGAAGAACTGAACGGGCTGAGAAAGGCTGGCGTTTCTATCAGCGGTTCCGACGTGGAGATTCCGGTAAATGGACCGTTTGATCTGGATGTTCAGGTAAGGGGGGATCAGGGCAAGGTAAGCCTTGGGGAAAACCTCTTCTTGGAGTATCAGGACGGAGATGTGAGCTTAACTCTCTCCGAGAAGGCCGGTGCCGGACGAAAAGTACGTAAGGCGCATGTTCCGTCCGGTAGGCTCGAAAGCATCAGAGCTCTTGTTGATACTACAGCTGTGGAAATCTATGTGAATGGCGGAGAGGTTGTTTTCTCTTCCAGATATTATCCGGAAACGCAGGAGCAGGCTGTGAAGGTGGAGACTGCGGAGGCTGATGGAAGGCTTTATGCGTTGAAGAATTATGTGATGGAGTAGGCTGGGCTCATTGATCGGGAAATACAGCAAAATCAGAATACGGATACCTATAGAGCAGCTATTAAGTGAATTCCATATTCACAGAAATAAGAAATAACCGTATAATAAAGCAGGTGGGAAAATCCGCAGCCGGAATCCCGACCTGCTTTATTTTTTGATGTAAGTGAAATACATGAATTGTGCCGGCTGCTTGAGGATAGAAGGACGGCTGCTGAAGAAATGCCGGTGGCTGTCTTTACATAGAAGGAAGGATATCAGTCTTACAGGACGACAACGATCTGTGTGGATACTGCCGGAAATATACTGGTGTACTGGTATTACATTGCCGAAATTTTTTACAGAAGAGGAAACGGACATGAACTATACATACATCGTACAGTGTGCGGACGGCACGCTCTACACCGGCTGGACAAACTGCCTTGCCAGGCGGATGAAAGCCCATAATGAAGGCAAAGCAGGCGCCAAATATACCCGGGCCAAAAGGCCGGTGAAGCTGGTGTATTACGAAGGCTTTGCCACAAAGGAGGAGGCCATGAGCCGGGAGTACCGGATCAAGCAGCTGACCAGGGAGAAGAAGCTGGAGCTGATGAGGTTTTGAATGACGATAAAGGTCATAACCGGAAACTGATGGAAACCTGCAGGATCCTTGAAGACTATGCGGAATACACCTTCCGTGTGAGAGAATATGCAGCAGAGATGCCACTGGATGAAGCGGTAGAGCGGGCGATCACAGAATGCATCAGCGAAGGAATCCTGGCAGATTTTTTGAGAAAAAACCGAGCGGAGGCGAAGAAAGTGAGTATATATGAGTATGATGAAGAACGGCATATGAGACAGACTCGTGAGGAAGGCATGGAAGAGGGGTATGCCAATGGGCTTAGTCAGGGAATTATCCAAACCGCAGTTAATATGCTGAAGCTCAAAGAATTTACGGATACTCAAATTCGAGAAGTTACAGGACTTGCTCAGGAGCAGTTGGATGAACTGAAGAAAAATATAAATAAAAATCAGATCGGCTAAAAGTTTATAGAGTAGTTCAATAAGAGCGAAAAGTTCTGCACGATACCAATACCAGAGCTTTTTGCTCTTTTTTTGTATATAAGGCAGATGAACAGCTGCAACAGAGGCAGAAAATGACGCTTTATGATAATAAAAATCAAATGTTTGGAATTGTGCGAATATTGTGAATATGGTAGAATGAACACAAAAATCAAAGAACTCAGTCAGCTGAGAAGAGGAAAGGAAAGAGGATGAAAAAGACAAAAGATTTTTGTCTCCGGCTTATGTGCTGTTTTTTGTTTTTGGGGTTATTTTGCGGAACAGATGTTTTTGCAGCAGTTCAGGAGGGGAAGCCAGGAGAAACATTTTCCGGGGAATATGCAGTTATCATTAACACAGATACCACAAATCCCGGAAATACGGGAACCTTGCAGTTTGACGAGACATCGGCACAGGCGGCAGACTCTGAAGCAGAAGATTATGCAGTCGTGCAGAGTGGAAGCGATGCATCGGCGCAGGCGGCAGCTGCAGAGGAAACTGCGGGAGAGGCAGCAGATGTGGGACAGGTACAGATCCTGGAGGATGAGCAGCTGCAGGCATACATGCAGGATGACCAGCCAATGCTGACTGCTGTACAGGCTGCGGCGACCACCTATCAGGTAGGTGAAAAAAAGTACATTTATAGAACTAACGGCCATGATACATATGGAAAAACATATGTCTGCATCGGGGTTGGTGAACACTGCTATGTGTGGATGGATGAGAACATGAAGGCAGATTACGATACTGCAAGGAAAACATCTCTGATCGCCGCGGATATGGCAGCTGTCTACGATGGTCAGCCTTACCGTATCCTTAACCAGCTCTGTGCAGGTGATTTTCCGGCACAGGATGGCTCCGGCAAGCTGTCGATCCTGCTGGAGTCTTTAAGCAGTGCCAGCGGTATGTATATGTATGATGAGGGGATCACAGCGATCCATATCAACACACCGTCAGCATCCTCTTATGTTTCGGGGGAAATGTCAAAGAGAAACGGCCTTCTTGTTCATGAGGGACAGCATGCAATCCTCTGGCTGAAAACCGGATTTATGAGTACCGGCAGATATTCGTGGCTGAATGAGGGTCTTGCAGTGGCTGTCATGGACTATCTCTGGGGAGGAACGGACAGCAGCGGCTGGCTGAATGGTATTGGAAGTAATACGACCATCCGCTCAGGAGCTTCGCTGATCTATGAGAATTACCGGGATGACAATGCACAAGACTATGGAATGCCGTATCTTTTTGTAAGATATGTTATCGACCGGATGGCAGGAAGCTATCAGCCTATGAAGGTGCTTCCAAAGTTTTATACGATCAATGCTTCTTCACTCAGCTGTGAGCAATATCTGGAGAAAGTAACCGGAGTTTCGTTTAAGGAGCTTATGGCGGATTTTTATACGGCAGTTGCAGCCGGTGAGAGTTCCGGTAAATACAGCTTTTACGGGGATACCATTGCTGCAGCAAAGGCTGCGACATTCCCGGTTTATGCAGGAGACAGTAATGAAAATCATACATTGCCGGCAGCATCGGCAATCCTGGTGAAGCTGTCGAATGGCAAGTTTACCGTTCCGACGGATGGCTCAGCAGGGATTGTTTATCGTATCATTGGAAGCAGAAGCTCTTCCCTTGCACCGGCAGAGGGAGATGGTACGTCTGCAAATCCATATAAGATATCTTCAGTCGATGATCTTAATCTGATCCAGGCGAACCAGGGAGCATGCTATCGTCTGACAAAAAATATCAGTACAGACGGAAGGACAAATTTTTCGGCATCGTATTTCAGTGGAACGCTGGACGGAGCAGGTTTCACAATAACCGGTCTCCAAAAGCCTCTGATCCAGCAGAATGCAGGAACGATAAAGGATTTGAATATTGTTGCGGATTTTGATTATGACAGTCATGACATCCATGGTGTTGTGGCACAGTATAATACCGGTAAGATCCAGGATTGCAAGGTGACCGGAACAATAACAGGACATATGGGTTCTACCAGTTCCATGAGCCACCCGGCTTTTGGCGGGATTGTCGGAGAGAACGAGGTGGCCGGTACTATCAGCGGCTGTTCGTCCGGAGTAGATATTTCCATATCCATGACAGCTACAGACAGCTATGTTGGTGGTATCGCAGGAGTAAACATTGGTACTATTGAAAAATGTGTTGCAGGAGGAAATCTTTCTGTCACACAGGCCAATGGAAATTCTTATCAGGTTTACCTTGGCGGCATTGCCGGCCGGATCGAACAGTTTGGAAAAATGGGCGGATATGTGAAACAGTGTGCTTTTACAGGTACGCTTCGCGTGACTGGCGGAACAGCAGTTACAGGTCAGATCTGTGCACAGGTAAATGCAAATGTACTCAATTCTGCTAGCGGTCTGAATGGACATGTTTCTAACTGTTATGGTAAAAACGGCCAGGGAGCGCTTATTGGGACAAACACGGAACAGACACTTACAACAGGCGGTGTTCTTACAGCAGAGCAGATGAAGGATCCGAACTCATATAAAGGCTGGAGCTTCGACGGAGACTGGCAGATTTCCCAGGATGGATTGCCGGAACGTGCAGATGCATCGGCGATCAGATCGCTTTCTGTTTCCGGTGTACCGAAAGAATGTTACGTGGGAGAAGTTCCGGCGTACTGGGGAAAGCTTATTGTTAATAATTCTACATCAGTAACGATCACGAAGGATATGATCACCGGATTTGAAAATTCGGAAACGGGGACAAGGGAACTGACGATCAATTATAAGGGAAAACAGACCGGCTGGTCGATGACAGTCAAAGAACCATCTGCCAGTGATATTACAAAGATTGAGCTTTCCGGGCGTCCGAAGACGACATACAGTGAAAATCAGAAGTTTGATCCTTCAGGCGCCAGCTTTTTTGCCACGATAGGTGGACGTTATGTATATATTTACAGTGGTTTCTCCTATGATAAAACAGGTCCGCTGAAGTCTGAGGATACCTCTGTGATATTCAATTATTTTGGAAAAGAAATTCCGGTAAGTATTACGGTAACAGCCAGAAAAGCAACGAGGCTTTCCGTGCTTACAGCACCGGCAAAAACTCAGTTTACAGTTGGGAATACGCTGGATCTGTCCGGTGTGAAACTGCAGATCACATATAATGATGGGACGCAGACTCCGATATTTAAAGCGAATGAGCTGGAGAAATATGGCGTTCATGTTGCTTTTGGAAAGAATGGATCTTTTACAACGGTTGCAGCAGATAAGGTTCTGGAAAGTGATGACAGCGGAAGTATGATCGTATTTTATGCGACGGATAAACTGCCGTCAGAGTATGGCTCGGTAGTTGCGGCATCATCGATGATCACGGTGCGGAGTCCGCTGACTGTACCGGCGTTGGATTTGTATGTCAGTGCAGGAAAAAGTGCGGCGCAGTATCCGTGCACAGATAATGTGACTGGTGGAAGTGGAACGTATGCGACTACAGTGATTGAGGAAAAGCTGCCGGCAGGATTGAAACGCACGAATCTGCCTGGAGAAAAATATAATGCTTTTGGCTACACAGGTGTTGTTACGGCGTCAGCCGGAGATTACAGTTCGCAGTATAAGATCAGCGACACAGAGACACAGGAGAGTATTCAGGTGACTGTGACGATCCATGTGGTTCCTTCTGATCAGGCAGCATTTTACAGCTTTGTGCTTAAGAAGGTGGAAAATCCTGGACTGAAGCAGGATGTTATCGGTGTGATCGGGGAGGATACGATCGTTCTTCGGGTGCCGAATGGGACGAATGTTACGGCGCTGCAGCCTTCGGTCGAGTTTGGCATGGGCATGGGAACTGAACTTCCCCAAGAATTCTGGAATAATACGAAGCATGATTTTACCAACCCGGTTGTATATACGCTTACAGCACCGGATGGGGTTACAAAGAAGTCTTATACGGTAAGTGTGGAATTTTATGATGATACTTCGGAGGAAGTACAGTCTGGTGATGAGATCCTTTCACCGGCTGATAATACGAAGATCAGCTGTAAGGACAGTGATGCGGTTATCCTTAAAGGATGGGCCGGAGACAGTTCAAAAGAGATTTCACTTTTTAAATATGTGGTAAATGGAATCAGTTATACTACATCCGCGAATGCCACTACACAGACTATCCCGAATGCCAGGGCATATGAAGTGAAGATTTCCGGAAGCAGCTTGAAGGAAGGAAATAATACTCTGGAAATATGGGTGATGTATGCTGATAATTCGGGCACCGGAAGCGGTGGTACTTTAAAGAAACTCGGCACAAGAACCGTTGTTAAGGAAGGCCACAAAGCAGTAAAAGATGCGGCGGTAGCAGCAACTTGCGAAACAGCAGGAAAAACCGAAGGAAGCCACTGCAGCGTCTGCAACACAGTAATAAAAGCCCAGACCATAACAGCAGCACTAGGCCACAGCTGGGATAACGGAAAAGTAACAAAAGCAGCAACCTGCACCACAGCCGGAACGAAGACCTACACCTGCACCCACTGCAAGAAAACACGCACAGAAACGATCGCAGCCACAGGCCATAAAGCAGTAAAAGACGCAGCAGTAGCAGCAACCTGTGAAACCACAGGAAAGACCGAAGGAAGCCACTGCAGTGTCTGCAACACGGTAATTAAGGCCCAGACCACAGTGGCGGCATTAGGTCACAGCTGGGATGGCGGAAAAGTAACAAAAGTAGCAACCTGCACCACAGCCGGAACGAAGACTTACACCTGCACCCGCTGCAAGAAAACACGCACAGAAACGATCGCAGCCACAGGCCATAAAGCAGTAAAAGACGCAGCGGTAGCAGCCACCTGTGAAACCGCAGGAAAGACCGAAGGAAGCCATTGTAGCGTCTGCGGAACCGTGATCAAAGCCCAGACCACAACAGCAGCGCTTGGACACAGTTGGGATAACGGAAAAGTAACAAAAGCAGCGACCTGCACCACAGCCGGAACGAAGACCTACACCTGTACCCGCTGCAAGAAAACACGCACAGAAACAATCGCAGCCACAGGCCACAAAGCAGTAAAAGACGCAGCGGTAGCAGCCACCTGTGAGACCGCAGGAAAGACAGAAGGAAGCCATTGCAGCGTCTGCGGAACCGTGCTCAAGGCCCAGACCACAACAGCAGCACTTGGACACAGCTGGGATAACGGAAAAGTAACAAAAGCAGCGACCTGCACCACAGCCGGAACGAAGACCTACACCTGTACCCGCTGCAAGAAAACACGTACAGAGACAATCGCAGCCACAGGCCACAAAGCAGTGAAAGACGCGGCGGTAGCAGCCACCTGTGAGACCGCAGGAAAGACCGAAGGAAGTCACTGCAGCGTCTGCGGAACCGTACTCAAAGCTCAGACCACAACAGCAGCGCTTGGTCACAGCTGGGACGGCGGAAAGGTGACAAAAGCAGCAACCTGCACCACAGCCGGAACGAAGACCTACACCTGCACCCACTGCAAGAAAACACGCACAGAAACGATCGCAGCCACAGGCCATAAAGCAGTAAAAGACGCAGCAGTAGCAGCAACCTGTGAAACCACAGGAAAGACCGAAGGAAGCCACTGCAGTGTCTGCAACACGGTAATTAAGGCCCAGACCACAACAGCAGCACTAGGTCACAATTGGGACGGCGGAAAAGTAACAACAGCAGCGACCTGCACCACAGCCGGAACGAAGACCTACACCTGTACTCGCTGCAAAAAGACACGCACAGAGACAATCGCAGCCACAGGTCACAAGGCAGTAAAAGACGCAGCGGTAGCAGCTACCTGTGAGACTGCAGGAAAGACAGAAGGAAGTCATTGCAGCGTCTGCGGAACCGTACTCAAAGCCCAGACCACAGTGGCAGCATTAGGTCACAGCTGGGATGGCGGAAAAGTAACAAAAGCAACAACCTGCACCACAGCCGGAACGAAGACCTACACCTGTACCCGCTGCAAGAAAACACGCACAGAAACAATCGCAGCCACAGGCCATAAAGCAGTAAAAGACGCGGCGGTAGCAGCCACCTGCGAAACAGCGGGAAAGACAGAAGGAAGCCATTGCAGCGTCTGCGGAACCGTACTCAAAGCCCAGACCACAACAGCAGCGTTAGGTCATGATTACGGAGAGTGGAAAACAATAAAGGCTGCAACTTATACAGAACCGGGACAGGCAGAAAGAGTTTGCAGAAGAAATGCATCACACAAAGAATACCGCCAGCTTCCGATATTGGAAAAAGCGAAGATCGCTCTGTCAGCCTGCAGCATTCAGCTGTCAGAACAGACCTATGTATACGATGGAACTGAAAAAGCACCAACAGTAACCATCACTTACAACGAAAAAACATTGACAGAAGGAAAAGACTATCAGGTATATTTTGCAGATAATGTAAATCCGGGAACAGCAAAGATCACCGTGATCGCCAAAACCGACAGCGATTATACAGGAACAGCAACAAAAACCTTTGAGATCCGAAAAGCACTTCAGGAAAATGCAACGGTGATCGAACCGGGCGCATTCAGCAACTGTACAAACCTGGTGAATCTGAATATCAAAGAAAACGTAACAGAAATAGGCGACAACGCATTTGCAGACAGCAAAAATCTGCAGAATATCTATTTCTACGGCAACAGCCCGAAACTCGGAAATAACATCTTCAAAAATGTAACTGCAACCGTATACTATCCATACACAGACAAAACCTGGTCCCTGGATATCCTCCGGGATTACGGTGGAAATATTACCTGGGTACCATGGGATCCAAAAACAGGCAGTCCGGCAAAACGAAGCCTTGCATTGTGTGATATCAGGATCGCAGAGCAGAAATACACCTATGACGGAACCGAAAAAACACCGGAAATGATCATCATGGATGGAAACCATACACTGCGGAAAAACACAGATTACACTGTAAAATGCAGCAATAACATCAATGCGGGAAATGCAGAGCTGGAGATCACAGGAGCCGGAAATTACAGCGGAACCTACAAAGCAGGATTTCTTATCGAACAGACAGAGCCGAGCCTGAAATTTGACAGAAAAACAATAACTGTAAAATACGGCACAAAACCATTCCTCTGTGCACTGTCTGAAAAAACAACAGACGGAACCATAACCTACAGCTCCAGTAACCCCAAAGCTGCCGTTGTAGATCCAGCCACCGGTAAAGTAACCATCAAAGGCGGAGGAACCGCGGCGATCATGGCATACGCTGCAAAGGGAACCAATTATACCTCCGGCTCCACCTTCTGCACCATCAAAGTAACAAAACGCAGCAATACCATCAAAGCCTCCAATATCCGGCGGACCTGGTATGTAAAAGCCCGGAATATCAGCATCAATGCAAAAGTTTATGGGAAAGCTCCGCTGAAATATTCTTCCAGCAGTAAATCTGTAAAGGTAGACAAACAAGGAAGGATCACGATTGCGGCAAAATTCACCGGCAGTGCAAGGATCACGATCCGTTCTTCCGCCACAGCAGGATATAATGCCGCCACAAAGCACATTACAGTCACAGTCAACCCGGCAGGAACTACTCTGACGACGGCAAAGAACCTGTCAGGCAGAAAAGCGCAGATCACATGGAAGAAAAACGGATATGTGACCGGATATGAGATCCAGTATTCCGTAAACAAAAATTTCAGATCCGGAAGCAAAAAAACAGTGTCCGGAGCATCCAAAACGAAATACACGCTGACAAAGCTTCAGAAAAACAAAACGTATTACGTAAGGATCCGCACATACAAAAAATCAGGAACAAAGAAATATTATTCTTCCTGGAGCAAGGTAAAAGCAGTAAGGATCAGAAAGTAGAGGCATGGAAATGAGGATAAATAAAAAAATACTCGCAGGGCTTACAGCTGTCAGTATGCTGACCTGCGGGATATGGATGGAAAGTGTTTTTGCAGCGGATACATTCAGTGCGGAGGAGACAGAAGAAGCTGTATCGGATACTGTGACGGATCTGTCGGCAGAATCCATTACAGGGACTGAAACGGAAGATGTCCCGGTAATGGACACAGCAGAACCGGAAAATAAATCTGAGATTTCAGAAACTCCAGAGATGTCAGATGAGCCGGCAGAACCGGATAATCCAGAGACACAAG
Source organism: Blautia sp. NSJ-140 (assembly GCF_022868965.1). NCBI lineage: Bacteria > Bacillati > Bacillota > Clostridia > Lachnospirales > Lachnospiraceae > Blautia > Blautia sp. NSJ-140. Next base: position 18,696 of record NZ_JALIFS010000011.1, read on the forward strand.
ATACATCAGAAACACCGGAAGAAACAGAGCTTCCGGAAAATGAAGAAGCGGATATTCCGCAGGAAATGCTCCCGGATGATCAGGGAGATCAGCCGGAAGCAGCATTTGAGGAGAACGCAGCATCGGAAGATATGGAAACAGAAACCGATCAGGCAGAAGAAAAGAGCGGTTTTTGCGGAGCGGAGGAGAATACCATATCCTGGAGCCTTGATGAAAGCGGAGTTCTCGAGATCGCAGGACAGGGAGCCATGAATGAATGGCAAAATGAGGAAGAAGTTCCCTGGAACGGATACCGTGACCAGATAACAGAGGTCCGGATCAAGGAGGGCATTACCAGCATCGGAGCCTATGCATTTGCAGACTGCGAAAAGCTTGTAAAGCTTGACATTGCGGACAGTGTTCAGACTATAGGAGCATTTGCATATTTTAACTGCAGTGGTCTTTCCACACTGACCATCGGCTGAGATCATCGGGATTACAGGCTGGATCAGACATAATAAGAAGCCCCGGAACATGAGGAAGCTTCAGAGAAGTCATAACTTCGACTTCCTGAGGTCTGTCCGTGTTCTGGGGCTTTAAGTTTTTTTGGTATCCAAAAGGTGAGATTGTTATCTATCTGATTACAGAGCAACTCAGTGGATCGCCATACCGGCTACAAAGAAATACATTACAACAAAATGGCACACACTTCCCAGCATCACAAAAACATGAAATACTTCGTGGGAGCCGAAATTCTTATGCTTCGCATTGAAGATCGGAAGTTTCAGGGCATAGATCACACCGCCGATGGTATAGATGATGCCGCCGGCAAGGAGCCATCCGAAGCCTGCGCGGGGCAGACTATGGAAGATCGGAACAAAAGCAAGTACACACAGCCAGCCCATTCCAATGTAGATCACAGAGGAAAGCCATTTCGGGCAGTTGATCCAGCAGCCCTTGAGGATCATTCCGATGATGGCAACAGTCCATACGAGGGCACAGAGGATATAGCCGGTGCGTCCGTGGAGAACGATCAGGCATACAGGAGTGTAGCTGCCGGCAATCATCACGAAGATCATCATGTGATCCATTTTTTTCAGACGGCGGTTCACCTTGGCTGTGGAGTTTACGGAATGGTAAAGTGTGCTTGCCAGGTAAAGAAGAATCATGGTAAGGATAAAAACACTTACCGCAAAAACATGAAGAACATCTGCGCTTCTGGCCGCCTTCACGATCAGCGGAGTGGCTCCGGCCACGGCAAGAAGCATGCCGATTCCGTGGGTTATGGCGCTTCCCGGATCTTTTAATTTAAATTTCATATAAAAACACCTCCTGCAAAAAATCTGCTGTTTATATCATATGGACAACTTCATGATCGGTTCATCAATGATGGATCATTGTGACAGTTTATGACACAACAATGTAGAAATTGATAAAATAACATGTAGTATTCAAAACTACATATCAAGTATACGAATACTATACCACTATTATTCAAAAATGCAACCCCTATTTTCAAAAAAACTTTATCGGGATTTATTTCTGCAGCAGGCATACGACAATGCGGCTCCTGCGACGGATAAATAAGAGATTTTTATGCATATTTCTCCCAGTTTTTCGCATAATAACCATATGAAAAACAAATAGTTGACATAACATTGACGTACGATAAACAGAAAATACAGGAGGAATTCAGGAAGATGAAAGCAACGGGAATTGTTCGCAGGATTGATGATCTGGGCAGGGTTGTGATTCCAAAAGAGATACGAAAGACACTGCGGATCAAAGAAGGAACGCCACTGGAGATTTTTACAGACAGGGAAGGACAGATCATTCTGAAAAAATATTCGCCCATTGGAGAGCTGAATACGTTTGCTGCGGAATATGCGGAAGCATTGGTACAGACCACCGGACTGACTGCCTGTATTACAGATCGTGATCAGGTCGTGGCGGCATGTGGCAGCGGAAGCCGGGAACTGGAAGGCAAAGAGATCAGTTCTGATCTGGATGCAGTCATTGCCGGCAGAGAATGCAGACTGGTCAGTCGGAGCAGCAGGGAAAATATTCCGATCATTGTTGATGACAGTGATTCTTTTGAACGAAAAATGATACAGCCTGTCCTGTGTGCCAGCGATGCGATCGGGGCTGTGATCCTTCTGGCCAGAAGTGAAAAAGCGGAAATGGGTGACACGGAGCGTGCACTTGTCCGCACAGCAGCCGGTTTTCTTGGCAGACAGATGGAGCAGTAGGGCGTGCATAGAAAGTAGGAAAAATATCCGCAGAGCTGTATATAAATATCAGATACCGGAAGCAGCAGATCAGGGAGGGTGCGGACACCGTGAAGGAAAGCAGTGGTATTCTTCCAGAGTCAGATTTGTGATAGTGAGCCAGGAAGCCAGAGGTTTGGTCACATAGCGGATGTGCCATGGCTCGTAAGGGATGCCGGTGATCTCCTCTTTGTTTTTGGGGTACCGGAGGATAAAACCATAGAGCGGAGCGTTCTTTTTCAGCCAGCGGCCTTCACCTGTTGCGGAAAACCTTTCGGAGAGCTCCATATGGATGGAAGGGCAGGAGACATCCAGAGCAAGTCCGCTCTGGTGCTCACTTGTTCCAGGCTCTGCAACGAAAGGACTTCCCGTAAAAAGCTCCTTCTGTCGCTGGTAGGAACGATATCCGGAAACTGCCCACAGGTTCAGACCGCATCTGTGACAGGCATGGAAAAGCTGGGAAGCGGCTTTTGCAGCCTGATACTCCAGAAGCCGCTTCGGATCTCCCGGCGCTGCTTCAAATGGAAGTCCGATATCGATGAGATGTTCCGGCACAAAGGCTTCCGGCAGAGGATGCTCCCTGCTGATCAGCCGGGTATAAAATTCTCTGTGCAATAAAAACCCCCCTTTCCTTATCCATAAGCTTATGATAAGAAAGGAGGGTTTATGAATGCTTATTTCTGTTTATCAGAGCTCTTTTTCACTCATTTCTTCCAGGAGAGCCTTCTTCATGTCATAGAGTGACTGGGAGAGATCTACATAAACCTTCTGCGGATTTACAAAACGTCTGGATTCATCCCACAGTGTGTTTTGCTCCTGTTTGCAGTAGTCGCGGAGTTCCATGACAGATGGAGACTGGTAAACGCTCTTACCACCTTTAATTACCGGAACAAGGAGCTCACGGAGTTCGTAGGTTCCGCCAAGAACCTTGGTCTTTTTCCAGGTGTCAACCGGGTCGAAGATCACCATAGTTTCTTCCAGATCGAATTTCTCATCTGCAAGGCAGATCAGATCGGCCTTGATCTTGCCGGTCTTTTTGCTGTAGATACGGTATACAGTCTTGTTGCCCGGGTTGGTAACCTTTTCTGTGTTTTCGGAAAGCTTGATCTTCGGCTGGAAGGTATCGCTGTCAGCGTCCTTTACAGCGGCAAGTTTGTATACGCCGCCGAATGCCGGATTGTTATCGGCTGTGATCAGTTTGGTTCCGACGCCCCAGGAATTGATCTTGGCATCCTGGGCCTTCAGGCTTTCGATAAGATATTCATCAAGATCGCTGGAGGCAGAGATGGTAGCATCATCGAAACCGGCAGCAGCCAGCATCTTGTAAGCTTTTTTGGAAAGATATGCAAGATCACCGCTGTCGATACGGATTCCATAGTTCTTCAGCTGGATACCTTCCTCACGCATCTCCTCAAATACACGGATCGCATTGGGAACACCGGATTTCAGGACATCGTAGGTGTCAACCAGAAGAGTACAGGAATTCGGGTAAAGTCTCGCATAGGTCTTAAAGGCAGTGTACTCATCCGGGAAACTCATGATCCAGGAATGAGCATGTGTTCCGAGAACCGGAACGTTAAACATCTGGCCGGTCAGTACGTTGGAAGTACCTGCACATCCGCCGATCACTGCCGCTCTGGCACCAAAGATTCCGGCGTCCGGACCCTGGGCACGGCGAAGACCGAATTCCATGATTGGATCGCCCTTGGCTGCGTGGCATACACGTGCTGCCTTAGTGGCAATAAGACTCTGATGGTTCATAATGTTCAGGATGGCGGTCTCTACAAGCTGAGCTTCCATGATCGGTGCGATAACCTTGACCATCGGCTCTCGTGGGAAGATCACGGTCCCCTCCGGAATTGCGTAGATATCACCGGTGAATCTGAAGTTGCTCAAATACTCAAGGAAATCATCCTCAAAGATGCCAAGACTTCTCAGATAGGTAATGTCTTCTTCTGAGAAACGGAGATTTTCGATGTATTCGATCATCTGCTCCAGTCCTGCGCAGATGGCAAAACCGCCATCGCATGGATTGTTGCGGTAGAACATATCAAAGACAACGGTCTGGTTGGTAGGATTTTTGAAATATCCCTGCATCATGGTAAGCTCATAGAGGTCCGTGAGCAGAGTAAGGTTATTTGCTCGCATAGCGTTCTCCTTTAGATGCCTCCGGATATTGTGACCGGAGGGAAATACACGGTTGTTTCCGCTCTTTTTATTATACGGCTTATTATAACACAAAGGAGTGGATTGTAAAATTTTTTTTACTGCGTAAACCCGCATATAATAGGGAGTTTTAACAGCAGTTTAAGAAATTTTGAAAAAAAATAAAAAAAATTAAAAAAAGGGGTTGCAATTTCAAAAAAGCTGTTATATAATAACATCCGTCGCAAGCGATAAGGCAAGCGAAAAACAAAACACATAGGGCTATCGCCAAACGGTAAGGCAACGGACTCTGACTCCGTCAGTTCAAGGTTCGAATCCTTGTAGCCCTGCTTCTTAAGTACCTCGGTTGAGAGGTACTTTTTTTGTGCTCAAAAATAAGAAGATATTTGCAAGTTGCTGTTCACTGATAATATTCGCAATCCGCTGCGCCAAAAAAACAAGTGCGTTTCTTTCTGCCAAGTGTTACAATAAAGTATAGACAGTATGACAGGAGGCATGAATGAGTTACAGTTTTGAGAGTCGAGTAAGATTCAGTGAGATCGGAGAAGATGGCTGCCTGACGTTGCCGGGAGTTCTGGATTATTTTCAGGATTGCTGTACCTTTGAATCCGAGCAGACAGGAGTCGGTATGGAAGTATTAAAGGAACAGAAAAGAGCCTGGGTACTTTCTGCATGGCAGGTGATCGTGAAGCGGTATCCAAAGCTTGGTGAAAATATAAAAGTAACAACAATTCCTTATGGATTCCGTGGATTTATCGGAATGCGTAATTTTATTCTTGAGACAATGGATGGTGAGAAGCTGGCATGGGCCAATTCCTACTGGTCCTTTATCAATACAGAAACCGGTCTTCCGGAAAAGCTGACACCGGCAGATACAGATCCCTATGATCTGGGCGAAAAAATAGAGATGGATTATGCACCAAGAAAGATCGCGCTTCCGAAGGAACGGGAAATGCAGAATGCTTTTTCCGTACAGAAGCATCATCTGGACACCAATCATCATGTGAATAACTGTCAGTATATCCGGATGGCAGCGGATCATCTGCCTGAGGATTTTAAAGTTGGTCAGCTTCGTGCTGAATATAAACGTCAGGCAGTACTGGATAATGTTATCATTCCGGAAGTATATATGACAGAAAATAAAGAAGCTGTAGTTCTCAACGCGGAGGATAAAGAACCTTACGCAGTAGTTGAGTTTACAAAATAAATATAGGCGGTAGAGATTAGTACATCGTTTTTGAAACAACTATACCGTAAAAGGAGGGCGCGCTATGCTTGAAAAATTAAAAGAAGAAGTTTACAGAGCAAATATGGATCTGCCAAAATATGGTCTTGTTACCTTTACATGGGGAAATGTCAGCGGGATCGACAGGGAGCAGGGACTTTTTGTGATCAAGCCAAGTGGTGTGGATTATGACAAGCTGACACCGGAAGACATGGTAGTGGTAGATATTGATGGAAATAAAGTAGAAGGAAGATACAATCCATCCTCTGATACACCGACACATGCAGTTCTTTACAGAGCATTTCCGAATATCGGCGGTATCGTACATACCCACTCATCCTGGGCAACAAGCTGGGCACAGGCAGGCAGATCGATCCCGTGTTATGGAACCACACATGCAGATTACATTTACGGAGAAGTACCATGTGTGCGTAATCTGACCAAAAGAGAGATCGAAGAGGCATATGAGAAGAACACAGGAGTTCTTATTGCTGATTATTTTAAAAACAAAGATTATGAAGCAGTGCCGGCCGTGCTGTGCAAGAACCACGGACCTTTTACCTGGGGTAAGGATGCTCATGAGGCAGTTCATAACGCAGTTGTTCTTGAGGAGGTTGCCAAGATGGCATCTCGCTGCGAGCTGATCAATCCGGATGTAAAACCGGCACCGCAGGAGCTTCAGGATAAGCATTACTACAGAAAACATGGTGCAAATGCGTATTATGGTCAGGTAGACCTGGAAGACTGATCAGAAGAAAAAACAGTTTGACCCGATGGTGGGTCGTCAATATCCGCCTGAGTGGAAATGCCGCGGAACAGTACCGCGGCATTTTTTGTCGAAAAATGCAGAAAATGTCAGATTTGCTGACCTTTAACACAGATGCCGCCGAAATATGTGCTAATGTCAAGAAAAATGCAGAACATTAACACATTTATTAAAATAGGTGGCAGGATGAAAATATACGCTTATCAAGGAAAAAAGAATGTTTCCGGAGAAAAAATACGCCAGATGAGGAATATGAAACGGATGTCGCAATCTGCGTTGGCCGCAAAAATGCAGGTGGAAGGAGTGATGCTGGAGCGTGACAGTATCAGCCGGATCGAAGGAGGAGAACGTTTTGTAGCAGATTATGAACTGCGGGTGTTTGCCAAGGTACTGGGAGTGGATGTGAAGTGGCTTCTGAACGAGCAGTAAATAAGGCAATATTGGATTATAGTTCACTGGTAATATTCCGCTGAGAACGGAGTGAAAAGTAGCACAATATTGGTCTGACTGGCAGGAATCTGTGTAAACTACTTGATATTTATGTCGGAAACTGCTACAGTATAAAGAAAAAAAGACGGCCGGGAAGCCCTGTGGAGGGCAAACGGTCACGGATAAGAAGATAGAGGCGCGGATTTTATCAGTATTTATGGATGCAAGGCCCTGGCAGGCTGTTCATAAAGAAAGGAAAATCTGCCGAAGTGCTCTGGAAGGCCAGATGACAGGGTGCTGGGATAACGTAGAATATGCGTTGTACTGTCACGGATGTGGAGCGCTATCGGTAGCACTTCGGGAAATCTGCATTTAATATGCTGAATGGAGATTTTCTGACAGGCTATAAGTTAAATAAGGATTATTTAACCGGAGGTGTTCTTAAGAAGAGACAGCCTCCGTTTTTTTGTCCCCGAAAAAGGGAGGAGAAAAATGAGTAAAAAAGCAGGAACAGCATTGTCTGTTATGGCAATGATATTCATGGGCGCACTGGCAAGTCCTTTGACTGTGCTGGCTGCGGATGCGGAGGAGACTTACCAGCCTGCTCTGTATGCAACGATCTGGGCACTGCTTCCACCTCTTGTAGCGATCATCCTTGCGCTGATCACGAAAGAAGTATACAGTTCTCTGTTTGTGGGAATTGTAGTAGGAGCACTGATCTATTCCGGATTTAAATTTGAAGGAACGGTAACACAGATTTTTGAGGGAGGAATCATCAAGGTTCTTTCTGACAGCTATAACGTAGGAATCCTGATCTTCCTTGTTATCCTGGGATCTGTGGTATGTATGATGAACAAGGCCGGCGGCTCTGCCGCATTCGGACGATGGGCCAGCAAAAAGATCCATACACGTGTGGGTGCAGAGCTTGCATCGATCATCCTTGGAATTCTGATCTTCATTGACGATTATTTTAACTGTCTGACAGTAGGAAGTGTTATGCGTCCGGTAACAGACAGACATCATGTATCCAGAGCAAAATTTGCATACCTGATCGATGCGACAGCCGCTCCGGTATGTATCATCGCACCAATCTCATCCTGGGCTGCCGCAGTCAGCGGATTTGTAGAGGGACAGGATGGACTTGCGATTTTTGTAAGAACCATCCCGTATAACTTTTACGCGATCCTTACTATTGTAATGATGGTTGGCATGGTACTGATGAAAACCGAGTTTGGTGCCATGAAAACACATGAGATCAATGCTCTGAACGGAGATCTTTATACAACATCTGCAAGACCGTATGAGAATGCAACGGATGATGCGACACCGAATCCGAGAGGAAAGGTGATCGATCTTGTGATCCCGATCGTTGTGCTTGTTATCTGCTGTGTCATCAGTATGATCTACACAGGAGGATTTTTCAGCGGAACAGATTTTGTTACCGCATTTTCACAGAGTGATGCCTCTACAGGCCTTGCAATGGGAAGTGCTTTTGGTCTGGTATTTGCCATTATTTTCTATATGATCCGCCGTGTGGTCAATTTCAGAGACTGTATGGGATGCATCCCGGAAGGCTTCAAGGCTATGGTACCGGCGATCATGATCCTGACCTTTGCATGGACACTGAAGGCTATGACAGACTCACTTGGTGCAGCGGTATTCGTAGAAGAAGCAATGCGTTCTGTTGCCGGTGGTATTGAAGTTATCCTTCCAGCCATTATTTTCCTGGTTGGATGTGGACTTGCATTTGCTACAGGTACTTCCTGGGGAACCTTTGGTATCCTGATCCCGATCGTTGTTGCGGTATTTGAGAAATCCAGTCCTGAGATGATGATCATTTCCATGTCTGCCTGCATGGCAGGTGCAGTTTGCGGAGACCACTGCTCACCGATCTCCGATACAACGATCATGGCTTCCGCAGGAGCACAGTGTGATCATGTGACTCACGTTTCCACACAGCTTCCGTATGCGATCCTGGCTGCGGCAGTATCCTTTGTAACTTATATTGTTGCAGGTTTTGTAAAAACAGCATGGATCGCTCTTCCGGTGGGAATCGTGCTGATGCTGATCGTACTTTTTGTCATTAAAAAGATGAACCCGATGCCGATTGAGAAACCAACAGAATAACAGACTAACCCAATGTGGGGGCAGATTTCCCCATGAATGGCAAATAAAAGGCAGTGACGGAAAGAAATTTCCGAAGCTGCCTTTTTTGTGCTTTCTATAATAATTCTCTTATGTTATAATGCAGGACAGACAGCAAATAGTAAATGATCATATATAGTTTTAAGGAACAGGAGTAAGAATGATAGAATTAGGTAAAAAACAGAAATTACTGGTTGTAAAAACCGTGGATTTCGGAATATATCTTGGAGAGGACCGAAACGCACCTCAGAATGAGAGGGTGCTTCTTCCGTCCAAACAGGTACCGGAAGGAACCAAAGCAGGTGATGAGATCGAAGTATTCATCTATAAGGATTCCCAGGACAGACTGATCGCAACGACCCGTGAGCCGATGCTTCAGGTGGGACAGACAGCAGTCCTTAAGGTAAAACAGGTCACCAGGATCGGTGCTTTTCTTGACTGGGGACTGGAGAAGGATCTTCTTCTTCCGTATCATGAGCAGACCAACCGGGTCCGTGAAGGCGAGGAGTGTCTGGTAGCTCTTTATGTAGATAAGAGCAGCAGACTCTGTGCAACCATGAAGGTGTATCATTATCTTTCCACCAGAACTCCTTATGTACCGGGAGATTCGGTAAAGGGGCGTGTCTATGAGATCAGCGGGAATTTCGGCGTTTTTGTTGCGGTAGATGATAAATATTCCGCTCTGATCCCGGCACGGGAGGCAACAGGCAAGTACAGACCGGGAGCTATTCTTGATCTTCGTGTCACAGAGGTGAAAGAGGATGGCAAGATGAATGTCAGTGACCGCCAGAAGGCTTACATCCAGATCAATGAGGATGCAGAGAGCGTATTCAGCGTGATCGAGGAATTTGCAGGGGTGCTGCCATTTGATGATCATGCTTCACCGGAAGTCATCAAGAGAGAGTTTGGCCTCAGTAAGAACGCATTCAAGCGTGCAGTCGGTCATCTGATGAAGGAAGGAAAAGTAGAGATCCGTGACAAGAGGATCTACATTAAAAAATAACAAGGTGTTGACCGGCTCCGGATCAGACACGCTCCGGCACGTTCAGAGAAAAGTGCAGAGCGGGGAGGATCCGGAGCCCTGTTTTTTACGATAAGGAGAATAAATTTGGGGTTTACACATTTACATGTCCATACAGAATACAGCCTTCTGGATGGCTCCAATAAGATCAAAGAATATGTAGCCAGAGTAAAAGAGCTGGGTATGGACAGTGCGGCGATCACCGATCATGGCGTTATGTATGGTGTCATTGATTTTTACAGGGCTGCAAGAGAAGCCGGGATCAATCCGATCCTCGGATGTGAGGTTTATGTGGCTCCGGGCTCCCGTTTTGACAGAGAAGTGGGAAGTGGGGATGACCGTTATTATCATCTGGTCCTGCTGGCTGAGAATAATCAGGGATACAGCAACCTGATGAAAATTGTATCCAAGGCATTTGTGGAAGGGTTTTATTACAAGCCACGTGTGGATCTGGAGCTTCTGGAAAAATATCACGAGGGTATCATTGCCTTAAGTGCCTGCCTGGCAGGAGAGGTCGCCAGATATCTTGCACGTGGAATGTATGAGGATGCCAAGATCGTGGCATTACGTTATCAGGATATTTTCGGAAAAGGAAATTTCTTTCTGGAGCTTCAGGATCATGGGATTCCGGAGCAGCAGACAGTAAATCAGCAGCTTCTCCGTATGCACAGAGAGACGGGGATCGATCTGGTTGCCACCAATGATGTGCATTACACTATGGCAGAGGATGCGGAACCACATGATGTTCTTCTTTGTCTGCAGACTCAGAAAAAGCTCAGCGATGAGAACAGAATGCGCTATGAGGGCGGCCAGTATTATGTGAAATCGCCGGAAGAGATGGCGAGGCTTTTTCCATATGCGCTGGAAGCGCTGGAAAACACGCATAAGATCGCGGAGAGATGTCATGTGGAGATTGAATTTGGTGTGACCAAGCTGCCGAAATATGATGTGCCGGACGGACTTACCTCATGGGAATATCTGAACAAGCTTTGCTATGAGGGACTTGAGCAGCGTTATCATCCGGTAACAGAGGAGCTGAAAAAGCGCCTGGATTATGAGCTGTCTACTATCAAAAATATGGGATATGTAGATTACTTTCTCATCGTATGGGATTTTATCAAATATGCCAGGGACAACGATATCATGGTTGGTCCGGGACGAGGTTCTGCCGCAGGAAGCCTGGTCGCCTATACACTTGGGATCACCCAGCTGGACCCGATCCGCTATGATCTGCTCTTTGAACGTTTCCTGAATCCGGAGCGAGTATCCATGCCGGATATCGATGTGGATTTCTGCTTCGAACGGAGACAGGAAGTTATTGATTATGTAAGAAGAAAATATGGTGATGACTGCGTGGTTCAGATCGTTACCTTCGGTACGCTGGCAGCCCGCGGTGTCATCCGTGATGTGGGCCGTGTTCTGGATATGCCTTATGCCCAGGTGGATACCATCGCCAAGATGATCCCACAGGAGCTGAATATCACCATTGACAAGGCACTGGGAATGAATCCGGAGCTTCGCAAGGCCTACGAGGAACAGGACGATATCCATCGTCTGATCGATCTGGCAAAACGTCTGGAGGGGCTTCCGAGGCATACCTCCATGCATGCGGCAGGTGTTGTGATCAGCCAGAAGGATGTATCGGAATACGTACCCCTTTCCAGAGCACAGGATGGTTCCATTGTCACGCAGTTTACCATGACAACACTGGAAGAGCTGGGACTTCTGAAAATGGATTTCCTGGGCCTCCGTACCCTGACGGTTATTCAGAATGCTGTGAAAATGGTGGAAAAAAGTACCGGTATGCTTCTGGATATGCAAAAGATCGACTACAACGATAAAAAGGTACTGGATTCCCTCGGAACAGGACGTACTGACGGCGTGTTCCAGCTGGAGAGCGCCGGAATGAAAAGCTTCATGAAGGAGCTGAAGCCGCAAAGTCTTGAGGACGTGATCGCGGGAATTTCGCTTTACCGTCCGGGCCCCATGGATTTCATTCCGCAGTACATCCGCGGAAAAAACCGTCCGGATACCATCCGTTATGATTGTCCGCAGATGGAGCCGATCCTGAAGCCGACCTATGGCTGTATCGTATACCAGGAGCAGGTTATGCAGATAGTCCGTGAGCTTGCAGGCTATACCCTTGGACGAAGTGACCTGGTACGCCGTGCCATGTCCAAGAAAAAAGCTTCTGTTATGGCAAAAGAACGCCAGAATTTCGTTTACGGAAATGCCGAGGAGGGAGTACCGGGATGTATCGCCAATGGTATTTCCGAGGAGATCGCAAACAAGATCTACGATGAGATGACAGATTTTGCAAAGTATGCCTTCAATAAGTCTCATGCTGCCGCTTATGCGGTGGTCTCCTACCAGACGGCATATCTCAAATATTACTATCCGGTAGAGTTTATGGCTGCACTGATGACATCCGTTGTGGAAATGCCAAACAAGGTTGCCGAGTATATTTCTGTATGCCGCCAGATGGGGATCCGGATCCTTCCGCCGGATATCAATCATGGTTTTTATGGCTTTTCTGTTGACAATGGTGCCATTCGTTATGCACTTTCTGCCATCAAGAGTATCGGCCGTCCGGTAATCGAGGGGATCGTGAGGGAGCGTGAGGAGCACGGAGAATATACCTCCCTGAAAACATTTATTGAGCGAAATATCGACCAGATCAACAAGAGGGTTGTGGAAAATCTGATCAAGGCCGGAGCGCTGGATTGCCTGGAGGGAAACCGGAATCAGAAAATGACGGTTTATACGCAGATCATAGACAGTATCAACCAGGATAAGAAGCATACCATGGCGGGACAGCTGAGCCTTTTTGATATTGCGCCTGAAGAAGATAAAAACGAATTTGAGATCCGTATGCCGCAGGCAGCAGAATATCCGAAGGAGACGATACTGACCTTTGAGAAGGAAGTTCTCGGCATCTATCTCAGCGGTCATCCGCTGGAGCGTTACCGGAATATGATGGAAAAAATGATCTCTGCAAAAACTTCTGATTTTCAGCCGGATGATGAAACAGGGATACCGGAGGTTTACGATAATCAGAAAGTGATCGTGGGCGGAATGATCACGGATAAAACCATAAAATATACAAAGAATAATAAGGTAATGGCGTTTCTTACAGTGGAGGATCTGGTAGGCACCGTGGAGGTTGTGGTATTTCCACGTGATTACGAAAAATGCCAGATGTTCCTGAATGAAGATGCCCGGCTCTTTATTCAGGGAAGAGTATCCGCAGAAGACGACAAAGCCAGTAAGCTGATCCTGGAAAAGGTCCGTCTTTTTGATGATATGCCAAGAGAACTGTGGCTCCAGTTTGAAAGCCGGGAAGAGTACGCAAAAGCCGAAACCGGTCTGGTAGACGATCTGATGGAATCCAGAGGAAACAGCACGGTGGTTATTTATCTCAAAGATGTCAAGGCAATGAAGAAACTTCCCCCTGCTTATCAGGTCCATATCGAGGACTCCTGGCTGGAACGCATGTGTGAAAAATATGGAAGTTCCAATGTTAAAATTGTGGAGAGAGTATTGAAAAACTTATAAAAATGCTATAAACTATACCCGAATATGTGTATTACAATAGGTTGTTTCATAAGATGGAGGATAACAATATGGCAGAGAACAAAATCAAAACGATCGGCGTTTTGACCAGTGGCGGTGACGCACCTGGAATGAATGCTGCAATCCGTGCTGTTGTCAGAAGAGGATTAAGCAGCGGACTGAACGTAAAGGGAATCTATAAAGGATACAGCGGTCTCTTAAATGAAGAGATCAGAGATATGACAGCAAAGGACGTTTCCGATACGATTGAGCGAGGCGGAACAATTCTTTATACTGCCAGATGTGCAGAGATGAGAACAGAGGAAGGACAGCAGCAGGCTGCAGAGATCTGCAGAAAGCATGGGATCGACGGCCTTGTTGTTATCGGTGGAGACGGTTCCTTCGCAGGTGCGCAGAAGCTTGCGAACCTTGGAATCAACACCATTGGCCTGCCGGGAACTATTGACCTTGATATCGCATGTACCGAGTACACCATCGGTTTTGATACTGCTGTAAATACAGCTATGGAAGCTATTGACAAGGTACGTGATACATCCACATCCCATGAGAGATGCAGTATCATCGAGGTTATGGGACGTAACGCCGGATACCTTGCAGTATGGTGCGGTATCGCAAACGGTGCTGAGGACATCCTGATCCCGGAGAAATATGATTATGACGAGCAGAAGCTTATTGACAATATTGTAGAGAGCCGTAAGAAAGGCAAGAAACACCATATCATCGTAAATGCTGAGGGCATCGGCCATTCAGAGGCTATGGCGAAACGTATCGAGGCTGCGACAGGCATCGAGACACGTGCAACTATCCTTGGTCACATGCAGCGTGGTGGAAGCCCTACATGTAAGGACCGTGTATATGCGTCCATGATGGGTGCTCTCGCAGTAGATCTTCTTGTTGCCGGAAAACGCAGCCGTGTGGTTGGATACCGTCATGGTGAGTTTGTTGATTTCGACATCAATGAGGCTCTTGCAATGCAGAAGAATGTAGATTCCTACATGTGGGAGGTCTGCAATTCTCTTTCTCATAATTACAGAAAATAAAAATATTTATGAACTTAAAAAAAGTTTCAGACGGATTGCATAAACTGAATACGTCACAAATAATTGCCCTCGGCTTTGCGGGGGTGATTTTTGTAGGTGGACTTATTTTATGGCTGCCGTTCTGCAGCGCACCCGGGCAGGCTGTTACCTTCCCGGATGCTGTTTTTACAGCGGCGACCAGCGTATGTGTGACAGGACTTTCCACAGTTGTCATGGCAGTCCAGTGGAGCCCCATTGGAAAAGCGGTTATCCTGTGCCTGATACAGATCGGCGGGATCGGACTGATCGCACTGGCAAATATGATATTTATCAGCCTCCGGCGGAAAATCTCCCTGAAAAACCGGCGGATCATCAAGGAATCCTATAACCTGGATGAAATGGGTGGAGTCGTGGCTGTAGTCCGCAGTGTGGTGAAATGCGTGTTTCTTGCAGAAGGAATCGGTGCGGTCCTGTATGCGTTTTGCTTTGTACCGGAATTTGGAATAAAAAAAGGTCTGGTGCATGCCATATTTCTGGCGGTATCTGCATTCTGCAACGCAGGGATCGATCTTTTCGGGGAAACAAGCCTTTCGGTATATGTGAGCAATCCGCTGGTCAATATCACTACGATTGGCCTGATCATTGTGTCAGGTCTTGGATTTATCGTCTGGTGGGATCTGTGGGATAAATTCCGCAAGGTTCTGAGAAAAGATCTTTCTCCATCCAGAGTTTTTCGTGTATTGCGGCTTCAGAGCAAGCTGGTCCTTACGATGACCGGGATCCTGGTATTTTCAGGGGCATTTCTGGTATTTATTTTTGAATCCGGAAACCCTGCCACGCTGAAGGGGGCACCACTGGGAACAAAGATCATGGCATCCTTTTTCCAGTCAGTGACAACACGTACGGCGGGCTTTTATACCATGGATCAGGCGCTTTTGTCCACACCTACAGTGATCATTTCCCTGCTGTGGATGTTTATCGGAGGATCACCCATGGGCACTGCCGGTGGTGTGAAGACTACTACCATTGCGGTTCTGATCCTTTCCATTGCAGCATATCTTCAGGGAAAAAAGGATGTAGAGGTATACGGCCGCAGGATCCGTGAGAGCTATCTCCGTTCGGCCATGGTTGTTGCAGGAACCAGTGTACTGATCCTTTTTACCATGACGGTGCTTCTGTCCGCAGCAATGCCGGGAGTGGATCTGGCAGATGTTTTATATGAGATCACTTCTGCGGGGGCTACAGTAGGACTTTCCAGAGGACTGACACCTCAGCTGAATGTGGCAGGCAAGTGGATCGTGATCCTTACCATGTATCTGGGACGTATCGGACCGCTGACACTTGGAACAGCAGTTGTGATGCGTGTACGCAACAGGCCGGGAAGCACCACGCATCTCGGTGAAGAAGATATCATGATCGGTTAAACAGGAGAATAGAATGAAAAATAAATCTTTTGCCGTGATCGGGCTTGGACAGTTTGGAATGACTCTGGCGGTGACGCTGGCAGAGTCAGACTGTGATGTCCTTGCCATTGATGACAAAGAAGAAAATATCGAAGAGATTTCCGAAAAAGTAACCTATGCGGTAAAAGCAGATGTCCGTGAACCGGGAATCCTGAAGGCTCTGGGAGTTCAGAATGTGGATGTAGCCATTATCGCAGTTGCCGAAAATCTGGAAGCCAGTATTTCCGCAACCATGCAGGCTAAGGATCTGGGAGTGCCCTTTGTAGTTGCAAAAAGTATGAATTCTCTTCATGGACGTATACTCGACAAAATTGGTGCAGATAAGATCATTTATCCGGAACAGTCCATGGGACTGAGAGTTGCCAGAAATCTTATGTCCGGCGGGTATCTGGATGTGTTTGAGCTTTCGGCGGAGTTCAGTATGGCGGAGTTTTCCATGCCGGTATCCTGGATCGGAAAAAATCTGGTAGATCTGAATATACGGGAGCGTTTTCACATTAATATCATTGGCATCAAGCAAGGTGAAAATGTCACGGTAGATCTGGATCCTTCCGAACCGCTTCCGGACAACTGTTCCATAATCGCCATCGGAAAAAACAAAGATCTGAATGCAAGTCGTGAGGAATTACGTTAACCGAATACGGATTGCCGGAAGGAGAGAAATAAAAGTATGATAACCAGTGTATCAAATGCAAAAATAAAAAATGTCATGCAGCTGAACCAGAAGGCAAAAGCCAGAAGAGAGCAGGGACTTTTTGTGGCAGAGGGCCGGAAAATGTTTCTGGAAGCACCGGAAAGCTGGGTTTCCCAGGTGTTTGTCTCCGAGACAGTTTCCCGGGATGGAGAGCTGATGTCTCAGGCAGAAAAATATCCCTGTGAGATCGTGAAGGATTCTGTATTCCGTCAGATGTGTGATACCAAAACTCCCCAGGGAATCCTGACAGTTCTGAAGCTGCCTTCCTGGAGCGAGGAGGAGGTACTGGCAGGAGAAAATCCTCTGGTCATGGTTTTGGAGGATCTTCAGGATCCGGGAAATGCGGGAACCATTCTCAGGACCGGTGAGGGCGCCGGCGTAAGCGGAGTTTTCCTCACAAAAACCTGCGTGGATATCACAAATCCCAAGGTGATCCGTTCTACCATGGGCTCCATTTACAGAATGCCTTTTCTATATGTGGAAGATGTGGTATCATTAGAGAAGAAGCTGAAAGAAAAGGAAATCCGCAGTTTTGCAGCTCATCTGAAGGGCGAGAATTCCTATGATCAGGAATCCTATAAGGGCGGTACCGCATTTTTCATTGGAAACGAGGGAAAGGGCCTGACTGATCAGGCGGCGGAGGCAGCAGACTGTCTGATCCGCATTCCCATGTGCGGAAAGGTAGAATCGCTGAATGCTGCCATGGCATCAGGAATTCTGATGTACGAAGCTGCAAGACAGAGAAGAGAATAAGAGAGGAGGGGTTTTATGACACCTTTGGCCTGGCTTGGAATACTGGCAATTTTACTGGTAATTGAAGCGATCACGGTAGGACTTACCACTGTCTGGTTTGCAGGCGGTGCATTTGTGGCGTGCATTGCCTCGTGGCTTGGAGGGGGAATTGTTGTACAGCTCCTTTTATTTTTCGGAGTTTCCGTGGTGCTTCTGATCTTTACCAGACCTCTGGCGGTCCGCTACATGAACAAGGGCGTGGAAAAGACCAATGCAGAGAGTCTTCTGGGAAAAAGAGCCGTAGTGATACAGACGGTCAACAACCTGGCCCAGACCGGGCAGGTGAGGATCAATGACATCGAGTGGACTGCACGGACCGTAGATGACGGGGAAGAAATTCCAACAGGTGCAGTGGTTGAGATCGAAGAGATCCGCGGAGTGAAGCTGATCGTAAAAGAACTTAGCAAGGAGGGCTAAATTATGGGTGGAGTTGTTGTTTTGCTTGTAGTCATTGTTCTTGTGCTGTGGGTGCTTGCATCCTGCATCCGCATTGTACCACAGGCCTATGCAGTGGTACTGGAACGTCTTGGTGCTTACAAGGCTACCTGGAGTACAGGAATCCATTTCAAGGTTCCGTTCATTGAGCGTGTTGCAAGAAGAGTAAACCTGAAAGAACAGGTTGTGGATTTTCCACCGCAGCCGGTAATTACCAAAGATAATGTAACCATGCAGATCGATACGGTTGTATTTTTCCAGATCACAGATCCGAAGCTTTACGCATATGGCGTTGAGAATCCGATCATGGCTATCGAGAATCTTTCTGCTACAACACTTCGTAACATCATCGGTGATATGGAGCTGGATGAGACACTGACATCCCGAGAGGTTATCAATACCAAGATGCGTGCGTCCCTTGATGTGGCTACAGATCCATGGGGAATCAAGGTTAACCGTGTGGAGCTTAAGAACATCATTCCTCCGGCAGCCATTCAGGATGCCATGGAGAAACAGATGAAGGCCGAGCGTGAGAGACGAGAAGCTATTCTGAAAGCAGAAGGAGAGAAACGTTCCACAATCCTTGTTGCAGAGGGTAAAAAACAGTCCGCTATCCTGGATGCTGAGGCTGAGAAGCAGGCGGCGATCCTTCATGCTGAGGCTCAGAAGGAGCGTATGATCAAAGAGGCTGAAGGACAGGCACAGGCAGTTCTTAAGGTACAGCAGGCAACTGCAGAAGGACTTCGTATGATCAAGGAAGCAGGAGCAGATGAATCTGTTCTTACGCTGAAGAGCCTGGAGGCTCTTACAAAGGTTGCTGACGGCAAGGCAACGAAGATCATCATTCCGTCCGAGATACAGGGCATCGCAGGGCTGGCAACATCCCTGAAGGAAATCATGACAGATAAAACGGCAGAGCAGAAATAGATCTGCAGCCGTGAGGAGGACATATTATGAATCTTAAAGGAAGAAATTTCCTGACATTGAAAGACTTTACACCGGAAGAGATTACTTACATGATCGACCTTGCAGCAGATCTGAAGGCCAAGAAAAAAGTAGGAGAGCTTCATGAGTACTACAGAGGCAAGAATATTGCTCTGATCTTTGAAAAAACAAGCACAAGAACACGCTGTTCCTTCGAAGCGGCAGCTCATGATCTGGGAATGGGTTCTACCTATCTGGATCCCACAGGCTCCCAGATCGGAAAGAAGGAGAGCATTGCAGATACTGCAAGAGTTCTCGGAAGAATGTATGAGGGAATCGAGTACCGTGGCTTCGGTCAGGATATTGTTGAGGAGCTTGCGAAGCATGCAGGTGTACCGGTATGGAATGGTCTGACAAACGAGTATCATCCGACACAGATGCTTGCAGATATGCTGACAGTACGTGAGCATTTCGGCAGACTGAAAGGTCTGAAGCTTGTATACATGGGTGATGCCCGTTACAACATGGGTAACTCCCTGATGGTTGTATGCTCCAAGCTTGGTCTTGATTTCGTAGCCTGCACCAATAAGAAATATTTCCCGAATGATGAGCTTGTAGCACAGTGTCAGCAGTGGGCAGAAGAGGCAGGTTCCACCATCACTCTCACAGAGGATGTGGAGGCAGGAACAAAAGATGCGGATATCATCTACACAGATGTATGGGTATCCATGGGCGAACCTGACGAAGTATGGACAGAGCGTATCCACGACCTGACACCATACAAGGTTACCAGACATGTAATGGAGAACGCCGGTGAAAAGGCGATCTTCCTTCACTGTCTGCCGGCATTTCATGACCTTAAGACAAAGATCGGAAAAGAGATGGGCGAGCGTTTCAACCTTACAGATATGGAGGTTACAGACGAGGTATTCGAGTCTCCGCAGTCCAAGGTATTCGACGAAGCTGAGAACCGTATGCACACCATTAAGGCTGTGATCGTTGCAACATTAGGAGAGCCGGAGAAATAATGTCAGATTTATTTAATGAAGAAATAATTTCACAGGCAACACATACAAAATGGGCGGGCAAAACCGTCCATTTTGCAAGAGAAACAGATTCCACCAACCTCTGGGGAAAACGTGCCTGGAGGGAAGAAGGCGCAGGACACGGAGAGCTGTTTGTGGCAGAATATCAGTCCGCAGGACGCGGACGTTTTACAAGACGATGGAGTGCGCCGCCGGACAGTGCCATTACTATGAGTATCCTTATCTGCCCGAAATTTTCCCCGCAGAAGGCGCCGATGCTGACACTTGTTATGGGACTTTCAGTTGCACAGGCAGTAGCAGAGATCGGACTCGATGTAGGGATCAAATGGCCTAACGATGTAGTTGTTTCCCGCAAAAAGATCTGCGGTATCTTAACCGAAATGACCATGAAGCAGGATAAGATCGGCTGTGCAGTTATCGGAGTGGGAATTAACGTAAATATGAAAAGCTTTCCGGAAGAAATGGCAGACAAGGCCACCTCTCTGTATCTGGAAAGCGGACATCCCTTTGACAGGGCACAGGTAGTCGGGCTTGTGATGAAGCATTTTGAGGAAAATTATGAGAGATTTGTACAGACAGAGGATCTCAGCGGCCTGAAGCCGGATTATGAGAAAATGCTGGCGAATCTGAACCAGCCGGTACGTGTACTGGATCAGAATGATCCATATGAGGGGATCGCAAGAGGGATCAATGCCGGCGGAGAGCTTCTGGTAGAGCGTGCAGACGGTACAGTCGAGGAAGTAAATTCCGGAGAGGTTTCTGTACGTGGTTTATACAGCTATGTGTAAAACATGCAGCACAGACCGGATAAAATTTCCGGCAGCGGTTTTCCGGTGATGTTTTATTGCAGTAGTGGAAGAAACAAGAATCTCCCTGCTTTAGCTGTGGGGAGTGTCAAGTTATAAATAAAGGAGATTTTATGTATCAGGATAACATTGTGCTCTGCGGAGCAAGCTCTTATGAGCAGAAATATTATTTTAACCAGGATTTTGCGTCTCTTCCTGAGACGGTAAAGCAGGAGCTGCAGATCATGTGTGTGCTTTTCACAGAGGATGTAGGAGGAATCCTGACACTGGAATTTGATGAGGATGGAAGTCTGCAGTTTAAGACTGAGGCCCTGGAGGCAGATGCCCGTTTTGACGAGATCGGAAGTGCACTGAAGATCAAGGAGCTCCAGCGGGACAAAAGAGAGCTTCTGGAATCTCTGGAAATGTATTACAAGGTATTTTTCCTGGGAGATATCCCGGATGAGGAACTGCAGAAAAAAGCAGATGCCGTTGAGGACTGATCCATGAAGATGCAGTGGAAGATCAGAAATGTGGAGATACCGAACCCCTTTGTGCTTGCACCGATGGCAGGTGTTACGGATCTGGCATTTCGAAGACTTTGCAAGGAGCAGGGGGCAGGCCTGATCTGTATGGAGATGGTCAGTGCCAAGGCGATCTCTTTTCATAATAAGAATACTGAGGCATTGATGGAGATCGATCCCGGGGAGCATCCGGTGTCCATGCAGCTTTTCGGCAGCGAGCCGGATCTTATGGCAGAGGTGGCAAAAAGCATCGAGGAGCGTCCTTTTGACATTCTTGATATCAATATGGGATGTCCGGTTCCCAAGGTGGTAAATAACGGCGAGGGCTCCGCGCTTCTGAAAAATCCGAAGCTGATCGAAGAGATCGTACGGAGCGTTTCCGGGGCGGTTTCCAAGCCGGTAACGGTAAAAGTACGCATCGGATTTGATGAAAACACACCGGTGGATGTGGTGGAGATCGCAAAACGGACGGAGGATGCAGGCGCAGCAGCTATTGCTGTGCATGGAAGGACCAGACAGCAGTATTATTCCGGTCAGGCGGACTGGGATGCTATCCGCAGGGTGAAGGAAGCGGTGACTATTCCGGTGATAGGAAACGGAGATATCGTTTCTCCGGAAACTGCAGAAGCCATGTTTAAAGAAACTGGCTGTGACGCTGTGATGATCGGTCGTGCAGTACGTGGGAACCCGTGGATCTTCCGGGAACTGAACCACTATTTCCGCACCGGGGAAAAGCTTCCCAGGCCAACCGCAGAGGAAGTATGCGAGATGATCCTGCGCCATGCCGAAGATCAGATCGCGATCAAGGGTGAGTATACCGGAATCCGTGAAATGCGGAAGCATGTAGCCTGGTATACAGCCGGTATGCGCCACAGTGCGGGAATCCGGAGAGAATCTAATAATATTTCAAGCTATGAAGAGCTGAAAAAGCTTACAGACATGGTACTGGAGCGATAAAAGAGAAAAGTATGTCGGAGAAAACGAAACGTTCTATTGACAAGGAACGGGGCGCGTGCTACAGTCAGTTAGCGGGAATCCGCAGAAAGTTTTTTGTTTTACAGGAGAAAAATAATGGCAGATAAAATAGCAGTTTTAATTCCTTGCTACAACGAAAGCAAGACGGTAGCAAAGGTTATCCGCGATATGAAAAAAGCACTTCCGGAAGCTGTGATCTACGTATATGATAATAACTCTACAGATGGAACAGACGAGATCGCCAGAAAAGAAGGGGCAGTTGTCCGTTATGAGCATCAGCAGGGAAAAGGAAACGTGATCCGCAGTATGTTTCGGGATATCGATGCGCAGTGTTATCTTATGGTAGATGGTGACGATACTTATCCGGCAGAGTTTGCAGCTGAAATGTGCAGCAAGGTTCTGGAGAAAGGCACAGACATGGTAGTTGGTGATCGCCTTTCCTCTACATATTTTACAGAGAACAAGAGACCTTTCCACAACTTTGGAAACAGCATCGTAAGAGGTTCCATTAACCGTCTTTTCAAAAGCAACATCAAGGATATCATGACAGGTTACCGTGCCATGAGTTACCGCTTTGTAAAAACATTCCCGGTACTTTCCAGGAATTTTGAGATCGAGACAGAGATGACGATCCACGCCATCGATAAGAACATGCAGGTTGAGAATGTAGTCATTGAATATCGTGACAGACCGGAGGGAAGTGAGTCCAAGCTGAATACTTATGCAGATGGATTTAAGGTTCTGAAGACTATTGTGAAAATGTTCAAGAATTACAAGCCGCTGGAGTTCTTCTCCCTTATCGCAGCAGTGCTGTTTGTGGTGGGAATGGCCTTCTTTATTCCGGTGCTGGTACATTTTCTGGAGGTTGGGACAGTGGAAAAGATCCCGACACTGATCGTTAGCGGGTTTGTGATCCTGACAGCTATCATCTGCTGGTTTTCCGGGATCATCCTTTCTACACTGGTCAATCAGCATAAGCAGGATTTTGAGTATCAGACACAGATGGTGACTAATCGTTATAAAGACCTTTTTCCGGAGAAGAAATAAGGAATCAGACCGGGCAGGATAATACAGAAAAGCCGTGTTGAAATCTGGGATTTCGCGCGGCTTTTTTTACATATTTCAGGGACCCTTTTTCGACGTGGAATGCTTGACAATACTGGGGCTTTTCGGTATAATACAGGAATTGTGAATATCCTGAGATTTTTACGCCCTTTTTTAGAAAAAAGAGCTCTTGGGAATGGTAGCAACAGAAATATCCGAAGCTGTATTTTTTTCAGAAAAAACAGCGCGGTTTTGAAAGGAAGTAAGGCAAAATGGAAGAAGCAAAGAAGAACTTACTCACATATGCAGGACTTAGAAAACTGGAAGACGAGCTGCACGATCTGAAAGTTGTTAAGAGAAAAGAAGTAGCAGGAAAGATCAAAGAGGCCAGAGAGCAAGGAGACCTTTCCGAGAACGCTGAGTACGATGCAGCAAAGGATGAGCAGAGAGATATCGAGGCACGTATCGAGGAGATCGAGAAGATCCTCAAGAACGCTGAGGTTGTAGTAGAGGACGAAGTCGATCTTGACAGAATCAGCGTAGGCTGCAAGGTTAAGGTTCATGATTATGAGTTTGAGGAAGACATGGAGCTGAAGATCGTAGGTTCCACAGAGGCTAACAGCCTTGAGGGAAAGATCTCCAATGAGTCTCCGGTAGGTAAAGCGCTGATCGGTGCACACACCAACGATATCGTTGAGGTTGAGATGCCGTCCGGAATCATGAAATACAAGGTTCTTGAGATTCAGAGAAACGTATAAAGCAGACAACGGAGCGGATCGCAGAGATCCGCTTGAACGACAGATAGATTAAGGAGGCCAACAAGTGGCAGAGCAGAAGAAGCAGGATGTAAACCAGCTGCTGAAGGTACGTCGTGACAAACTGGCAGACCTTCAGGCAAATGGCAGGGACCCGTTTCAGATCACAAAATTTGATCAGACACATCATTCCCTTGAGGTAAAGAATCTCTATGAAGCACATGAGGCAGAGCTTCTCAAAGATCGCAAGGAGCTTGATGTAACAGGTCTTGATGAAGAGCAGGCAAAAGAGGCTCAGAAGAAGGATTATGAAGAAAGAAGAAGCATCATGGACGCAAGCCCGATCCACGTATCGATCGCAGGACGTATGATGTTCAAGCGTGTAATGGGAAAAGCTTCTTTCTGTAATATCCAGGATTTACAGGGTAACATTCAGGTTTATGTGGCAAGAGATGCCATTGGAACCGATTCCTATGCAGATTTCAAGAAATCTGATATCGGTGATATTTTTGGCCTGGAGGGATTTGCTTTCAGAACAAGAACAGGTGAGATCTCCATTCATGCGGAGAAGATGACTCTTCTTTCCAAGAGCTTACAGATTCTTCCTGAGAAATTCCACGGACTGACAGATACAGATACCCGTTATCGTCAGAGATATGTGGATCTTATCATGAACCAGGACAGCAAGAATGTATTCATCAAACGTTCCCAGATCCTTAAGGAGATCCGTAACTTCCTTGCAGGACGTGACTTCATGGAAGTAGAGACACCAATGCTGGTTTCCAACGCAGGCGGTGCAGCTGCAAGACCATTTGAGACACATTACAACGCACTGAACGAAGACGTTAAGCTTCGTATTTCCCTGGAGCTTTATCTTAAGAGACTGATCGTGGGCGGACTTGAGAGAGTTTACGAGATCGGCCGTGTATTCCGTAATGAGGGTGTTGATACCCGTCACAATCCGGAATTCACTCTGATGGAGCTTTATCAGGCATATACTGATTATGAGGGAATGATGGAGCTGACAGAGTCCATGTTCCGTTACCTCGCAGAGAAGGTCTGCGGTTCCACAAAGATTTCCTATAATGGTATCGAGATCGATCTTGGAAAGCCTTTCGCACGTCTGACCATGAACGATGCCATCAAGAAATATGCAGGAATCGACTTTGATGAAGTAGCAGATGATGAGGCAGCCAAGAAGCTTGCTGACGAGCATCATATCGAGTATGAGGATCGTCATAAGAAGGGTGATATCATCAACCTCTTCTTCGAGGAGTACTGTGAGAAAGAACTGATCCAGCCGACATTTATCATGGATCATCCGATCGAGATCTCTCCGCTGACCAAGAAGAAACCTTCTGATCCGAACAAAGTAGAGCGTTTCGAGCTCTTTATCAATACATGGGAAATGTGTAACGCATATTCCGAGCTCAACGACCCGATCGATCAGAGAGAACGTTTCAAAGCACAGGATGCCCTTGCAGACGCAGGTGATGAGGAAGCCAACCACACAGATGAAGACTTCCTGAATGCACTGGAGATCGGTATGCCGCCAACAGGTGGTATCGGATACGGAATCGACCGTCTCGTTATGCTCCTGACAGACAGCCAGGCTATTCGTGACGTACTTCTGTTCCCGACAATGAAATCACAGGGTTCTGCAAAAAATGAAGCAAATAATGTAGCTCAGACAGCTGCAGCTGCTCCAGCAGAGACAGCAAAAGTTGACTTCTCCAACGTAAAGGTTGAGCCTTTATTTGAAGAAGAGGTTGATTTTGATACATTCAGCAAATCTGATTTCCGTGCCGTAAAGGTTAAAGAGTGTGTAGCAGTTCCGAAGAGCAAGAAGCTCCTTCAGTTCACACTGGATGACGGAACAGGTACAGACCGCACGATCTTAAGCGGAATCCACTCTTACTATGAGCCGGAAGAATTAGTTGGTAAGACACTGATTGCAATCACCAACCTTCCGCCAAGAAAGATGATGGGAATCGAGTCTTGCGGTATGCTGCTTTCAGCAGTGAATAACCTGAAGGATTCAGAGGATGAAGAACTGCATCTTCTGATGGTTGATAACCATATTCCGGCAGGTGCTAAGCTGTACTAATCCAGAAAAAAGAGTTCGGTTTGGTAGTCATAGACGTCCAATCAGGAAAAGTGGTTCCACGGATTGACATGGAGCTACATGAAACGGCCTGGAGCTGTATAGATTGAAATAATGATGTATGGATTATAAGGAAACAGAATAAGGAGCTCTATGGATTCTTAACTGTTTGACTTATTTGTTTACAAGTAAAATATTGATTATTTTTGAGGAGCATTTTTCAAAAATAAGGTGTATAAAAGGACACTTCTCTTTTGGTAGAAATACCAATGGAAGGTGTCCTTTT
This sequence comes from Blautia sp. NSJ-140, assembly GCF_022868965.1. Lineage (NCBI taxonomy): Bacteria > Bacillati > Bacillota > Clostridia > Lachnospirales > Lachnospiraceae > Blautia > Blautia sp. NSJ-140. Next base: position 45,113 of record NZ_JALIFS010000011.1, read on the forward strand.
TTTGTTGTCAGGCATAGCAATTGTTCATTTTGATGATATGCAGAAAACATATCCTTTCACGTACCTGCCAAATAAATTTCTGGAAACAAGGAGGAAGCCATGAAAAAACGAAAAACACCTGACTTGGAAAAATATCTGGAAGGAAAGAAACGCAGATTTGTAAATTACACACAAAGGATCATGTCTTTGAAAAAGCTGACAGATTCACAGAACGTCAGAAAGAAAAAGAAGCACAGGCTGCAAAAACGGAGAAAGCCGGAAAAGAACAGCCGGATAAGAAACCGAAAGCAAAGAAACATGATATGGAACTTTAATACCAAGCATGAAAAACGTTAAATGAGCAAACGCCCTGCGGCATAAAGAAATGTCGTAGGGCGTTTTTGGAAAGGAGTATTATGACAGAACAAAATAAAACTACTACTATTCCACTGCCTGTTCAGGGAAAAGATATGGACAGCATTATGCAGTCACTGGAATCCGGTGTGGAAGAACTTTTTACAAGTAACCGCTATCAGGAATTTCTTAAAACCATGGCAAAGTTTCACAATTATTCCTTTAACAATACAATGCTGATTGCTATGCAGCGACCGGATGCCACACTTGTTACCAGCTACAAAAACTGGCAGTCCATGGGTAGACAGGTCATGAAAGGCGAAAAAGGAATTACGATCATCGCACCAGCACCATATAAGAAAATGAAGGAAAAAGAGGTCCTGGATAAAAATCAGCGACCAATCATGGGAACCGATGGAAAACCTAAGACTGAAAAAGTGGAAGTTACGGTTCCACATTTTAAAGCAGTTACCGTCTTTGATATTGCTCAGACATCCGGGGAACCAATCCAGACACTAGCACCGGAATTATTGACTGCAGCTGTGCAGGATTTTGATTCTTTCATGCAGGCTATTCAGAAAATATCCCCAGTGCCGATACGATTCGATGAGATCAATGGCAATGCCAATGGATATTATCACAATGTAGATAAGGAAATCGTGATCAAAAAAGGACTCAGTGAAAGCCAGACCTTAAAGACTGCTATTCATGAAACCGCCCATGCAAAACTGCATGACAGGGAGATCATGGAAAGTCTTGGAGTAGAAAAAGACCGACTGACAAAAGAGGTTGAAGCAGAATCCGTTGCTTATTGTGTGTGTTCTTCCTTTGGTTTGGATACATCGGATTATAGTTTTCCTTACATTGCAGGTTGGAGTAGCAGCCGGGAAATGAAGGAAATGAAAGCATCTATGGATGCAATCCGCAAGACAGCCGGTGAAATGATCGATCAGCTTACAGAAGAGCTGGAAATCATTCTTGAAGAAAAACAGAAAACAGAATTACATGAAAAATACGGCATTCTAGTAGATGCACTGGAAGCAGCCGGATACCGCTATGATTATCGGGAAAGCGAACCGGGACATATTGTACTGGCACCGGATGGGACACATGAAATTGCTGGGTATTTGCAGTTTAAATCATGGGGAGATATCAAAGATTGGCTGGAAGATACGATTGCAGAAGGAACGGATATTTCGGAAAGAGTTGATCGGGCTTTGTATCCATTTAAGTTTGATTATACCCTAGAGGAAGAAATGTTCAGAGGTAATGGTGATCGATATGCGATTTACCATGTGGATGAAGGCACACCGGGAAAACAACATTTATTTATGAATATGGCAATGGTCAAAGAAGATGGCATTACAATCGATGCAGCAAATTATAAATGTGTCTATTCTGGCAGATTACATGAAAATGAAAAGCTGGATGATTTGTATGCCGTATTCAACGATAATCCACCGGCAGATTATAAAGCACATTCTATGTCGGTCAGTGATGTTATCATTACAAACCGTGGTGGGGATATGCAGGCATATTACGTGGATCGATTTGGTTATGAAGAACTTCCAGACTTTGCAGCACAAAGAGAAAAAATACTCGATATTGTCCCGGAAATAGAAAATGTGGATTATGAAAATGATCTTACATGTATCAGCTTTTATGCGGCTGAATGTGCTGAATTTCCTGTAATGGGTGAAGTACATTATGACCTGACATTACCAGAAGCCTTGGAAGCTTATGAGAAAATCCCATCAGAACGTATGCATGGACTGAAATGTGTTGGCTTTGATCTGAAAGACGGAAGTGATTATGAAGGAATGCAGAGTCTGATGATCGAAGGAAAAATACAGAAAGAATTTTTGAATTCGATTCCTGGATTTAGAGAAAATTCTTATGTGCAAAATGCAATCAGTCGTGTGGAAAAGTACTTGGAAAAAAGACATCCAAATGTGGAAAATCCTCTGAAATCCAATAAGAAAGTGGATAACGAAAAAAATATAAGCGAAGAAAAAAACGAGAAGGAGCTGAATATACAGATGAAACCAATACCGAAAAAGAAAAGGGGGGAAATGAGCCTATGAGAAATGTAAACCTGGAAGAAAACGAACTGACTATTACTGCTATCTTCCAGCAGCACACAAAGGAAGAAACAATCCAAACACTGAAAGAAGCTTTGGAAGTTTTGGAACAGGAAGAAAGTGATACTGAGAATGATGAAATGATGGAGATCATCAATTCTACAGTTGGAAAATTACAGCAGATCGAAGACAAATACTACTATTCTCTGGATCTGAATTATTATCTGAATAACTTGGAGGACGATGCCTATGAAGCTTAATCAATTTGCAGTCTACCGAGTAGATCAGCAGACAGCAGGAAAAGCACTGTGGCATCTGCCATATCAAGAAGCAAGACAGCAGAATGTGTCGATTACTGTCGAAAATTACCGAGTAATCTCGATTCATGAAATGCAGGAAGAAGAAAAAGTCGCTGACATCTGGAAACGAATGAAAAAGCAATGCGAAGTCAGTGACGTACTTGTACTGAACAGGGATGGAGAAATCAACTGCTACTATGTAGATGAGAACTATCCACAGTATCTGGCCGGATTCATTCGTATCAATACATCGGGCGCACTGATCACTATGGAGACTGAGAATTATCAAATTGACGGAAAAAAAGGGAACTGGATTGCAACAGACACCATCATCATCGACGGGAAACAGTTTTATCTGATGGAACATCAAGTATACCGGGATCAGGCTCAAGGTGTTATCCTGGATGCCTATGGAAAAATGGTTGTCGAAGAATGTAAGAAATTCGACGAAAAAACAAAACAAAAGATCCATAATTACATTCAACAGCAGGCACCGCTAAATTCAGTCGAACAGTTAAAACAAGATGGTAAAATCCGTCTGGAACATTACCAGAAGTTCTACCAGAACGGCACTTATGAACGAAGCAGAGAATCCGGTACCGAAGCCAATTATGATATGGTGGACGGTCTGGTAAATAATCAGAAGAAGAATCCAGAAAAGATCTCTAATGCCCGCAGCAACAAACAGACTCCCAGAAATCAACAGGATGGCAAACCTAAGAAACGAAGATCCGTGATTAAACGACTGCATCAGAAACAGATTGCTATTGCTCGTCGGTCCGGAAAGCCGATACCAAAGTACCTGGATCAGGAAATGGAAAGAAAGCGGGGGTAGAATATGCGAAGGTTAAAGTGTGAAAAAGAAACGATTATTCTGACCAATGAAGATGACGGATTCTATGATGTGTATACCTTCAATCAGAGCTTGCAGAAACGGTTGAGATCTTTTGCTGAGAAGTATCCGGATGATTGCTGGTTGAAAGGAGCTTCGGAAGATGGCAGTGAAACGTATATGATCAGAAAGGGACGGTTATCATTGAATTTAAGACCACCCTATTCCAAGGATAGGATTCATAAAGCAACCGAACGAATTATTGAAGAACAGAAAGAACAATCAAAGGATTCATAGAATGCGATTTAAGAGAAAAAAGCCTCATGACCATGAGGAAAAATGAAAGCAAAATACGTTAGTTGATAAAGTGTATAGGCTCAAAAGGGAAAGTGCCCTTTTGGGCCTTTTTAATTTAAAATAGTTCTAAAGAACAAGTTAACAATCTGTAGATTCTGTATGTTTTAAAGATCAATCGTTATACTAGTTTTAGACCGAATTATCGTTCTAAAGGAGGTGTCACAATGGATTTAAAGGCGGTTGGTCAGAGAATAAAAGCTGCAAGGGAAGCTAAGAATCTTACACAAGAAGAATTGGCAGCACTGGTAAGCTTAAGTCCAACTCATGTAAGTGTTATAGAGAGAGGACTGAAAGTAACAAAACTTGATACCTTTATTGCGATTGCAAATGCATTAGATGTTTCAGCAGATACACTATTGATTGATGTTGTGACACATTCGGTTACTGGCGTTACGAATGAATTATCTGAAATGATAGAGAAACTACCTAAAGAAAAGCAACAGAGAATTATCAATGCGGTGAGGGCATTGGTGGAATAAATACATGAATAAGAAGATGGAAGGGCTTATTGCTCTTCTTTTTTATATTTCAGTCCATCCCGGGAAGGCTGGAAAATCTGTTGGACAGAAAATGTAAGTAGGGTGACTGAAAAAATGGCTAAAAGCCACTTATAATAATTACCAGTTTAAAATAAAAATAGAATTTATAGATATAGCAGGAAAGAAAACGAAAGTTGTATTTCCTGCTATTTTACTACATGAAAGGATATTTATTGTCCACTGTGGCAAATAAAAAAAGTAATGTATACAGATGGGAGATGAGGCAAAAAAATAAATTGAAAATGAATTCGAACATGATGATATAAAGATAATAAAGTAATAATGCACAAAAAAATATCAATAAATTCGTGAAAAAAAACTGTTTTTTTATTTTTGAGGAACAAGCATTGACAAAATAAGATGTATACTTTAATGTATACAACATAAGAAAGAGAAAATGAAAAGAAGTATAGGAGGACTTGACTATGATTATGAAATTTTTACAAAAAGTTCCTGCGGGATTGATGCTGGTTCCGTTGCTTATCGGTGCGGTCATACATACATTGTTTCCGCAGGCATTGGAAATCGGTGGATTGACGACTGCTGCATTTTCTAATGCAGGGGCTGCCACATGTATGGGACTACAGTTGTTCTGCCTGGGAACCACATTACAATTGAAGGATATGCCGGCGGTTCTGAAAAGAGGGGGTACATTACTGTTATCTAAATTTTTAATCGGCGCAATCCTTGGAATTGTTGTAGGAAAAGTGTTTGGACAGGCCGGATTCTGGGGCCTTACGGCATTATCGATTGTCGCCGGAGTTACGAACAGTAATGGTTCTTTGTATTTATCACTTGTAAAGACATATGGAGATGAAGCAGATGCTGCGACAGTGGCGCTGCTGGCATTGAATGATGGTCCGTTTTTTACCTTGCTGGCATTGGGAGCTTCTGGAATGGCAAGTATTCCTATGATGTCTCTTGTAGCAGTAATTGTACCGATGATTTTAGGGATGATTATTGGAAATGTAGATAAATCAATGATGAAATTCTTCGCTCCTATGGCAGACATTCTGATACCATTTGTTGGATTGACACTTGGAGCAGGCATTAACTTAAAAGACGTGGTGAAAGGTGGACCACAGGGGATTCTGTTAGGTTTGATTACAGTGTTTGTCGGCGGATTTTTCACATTGTTTTTCGACAGACTTATATGCAAACAGCCGGGATATGCAGCATTTGCAGTTGCGTCTACGGCGGGAAATTCTGTTGCGGTACCAGCGGCGGTTGTGTTGATTGATAAGACGTGGGCTCCATATCAGGCGGTTGCGACAACACAGTTGGCGGCATCTGTCGTAGTCACAGCTATACTGGTACCAATCGTGACAAGTATCTGGGCAAAGAAATATGGATGTCCGCAATTATCTTCGAAATAAAGGAACATAGAAAAAGTGCAGGAAAGCGGTAAAGTCCGAGTCTGCACTTTTTAACATATTTAAATTTATTATATAGTCATAGAATCTGCGTGAAAAGCAGCCTCGAAAGAAGCTTCTTTCGAATGATAGAGATGTTCTTCCATTGCTTTTGAAGCGAGTGCCCAATCTTGCTTCAGGCAGTATTCCACGATTTTCAGGTGCTCCTGTTGGGAAGCTAACAGACGATTCCGGCTTTTTCTTCCAGAATAGATACGAAGTCGTGTATTCTGTTGGGCTATCCGTTCGTAAGTACTGATTAGATAGTCATTGCTGGTTGCATCGATGAACATTTGGTGGAATTGTTTGTCTGTCTCATAATACTCGTTAAGATCGGAAACATTCGCAGTGTCACGTTGAAAGATGCGGAAATAATTCTGGTAGATTTCATCTGAAATTTTATTTCCATAATGCAAGATTGCAAAAGGTTCGATCAGAGTGCGTGCTTCGTGAACCATATTGATCTCACGGATGGTCAATGGAGCGACCATGATGCCTTTTTTGGGAAGGATTGTCACCAACCCTTCCTGTTCCAGGCGGCCAAGGGCGTCTCTGATAGGAGTCCGGCTTGCCTGGACATCTTTTTTGAGCATTTCTTCATTGAGTAGTGCACTCGGAGCGTACTCGCAATTGATAATCTTGTCCTTGATAATATTATAAGCGTGTTGCTTTAACGTTTCTTTTTTCATAATCAGTCTACTTTCTTTTTTATTATTGAGAATATTATTGTATTCGACATTGTATATTATAACTTATTATTGTGTGCCAGTCTATCAAAATATTACAGATACATAAAATAGAATGGAGAAAGTTTGTTGTTATTATTAATAAAAACCCAAAGGGGAATTTGAGCATAATAGACAAAAAAAAGTGAAAGAATAAATATATCTTGACAAAGAATATTGCGAATGCTATGTTGTATACAACAAATAATACAACATAAAATACAACAAATAACGGAGGAAGAGAAAATGAAAACAATTTTAATCGAAGAGCCAGGAAAAGTTGTAATTAAAGAACAGGAAAAGCCAATCCGCAAACCGGGAGAGGTACTTTTGAAAATTTTGTATGGTGGAATTTGCGGAAGTGACCTTGGTACATACAGAGGAACCTTCGCATATGCATCATATCCAAGAGTTCCGGGACATGAGTTTTCGGGAGAGATTGTAGAAATTGATGAAAATGACAGAGGATTAAAGCCGGGCATGATTGTTACCGTTAATCCATACTTTAATGATGGTACCTGTTATTCCTGCCAGAGAGGCCTTCTGAATTGTTGTGAACATAATGAGACAATGGGAGCACAGAGAGATGGCGCATTTTCAGAGTATGTCAGCGTTCCGATCGAGCGTGTATATGATGGAAAAGGTCTGCCGGCAAAAACACTTGCACTGATCGAACCATTCTGTATTAGCTGGCACGGGGTATCAAGAGCAAACGTAAAAGAAGGAGATAAGGTTCTGGTCGTAGGCGCCGGTACAATCGGCGTACTTGCAGCAAATGCAGCAAAAGCAAGAGGTGCCGAGGTTTATATAGCAGATATAGCAAAAGAGAAACTGGATTATGCGGTAAATACATTTCAGTTAAAAGGTTCGATTTTGAATACTTCAAAAGAAAAACTGGAAGAAGAAGTCCGGAGGATTACGAATGGGAATGGATTCGATGTGACAATTGAAGCAGTAGGACTTCCATCTACATTCCAGAACTGTATTGATTGTGCGGCATATGGCGGAAGAGTGGTTCTGATCGGTGTGGGTAAGAAGAATCTGGACTTTAACTTCACGATCATCCAGAAAAAGGAATTGAATATTTTTGGATCAAGAAATGCTTTAAAGAAAGATTTCCTGGAACTGATTGATCTGGTGAAAGCAGGAAAAGTCGATCTGGAGAAGATTGTGACAAATACTTATAAACTGGACGAAGCAGACAAAGCATTTAAAGAATTTTCAGAAAATGCGGGATCTATGTTAAAGGTTGTGATCGATTTTACAAAATAAAAAGGTAAGGGGGGACGAAAGAATGTCCAGAAAGAAAGAATATATAAGAATAAATCCGGCAGATTCCGTTGCAGTGGCTTTGCAGCCACTTGCAAAAGGAACTGATATCATCCTGAATGATGTTCGTCTTACACTTCTGGAAGATATTCCGCAGGGACATAAATTTGCATTACATACGATAGGAGAAGGAGAGGCTGTTATAAAATACGGGAATCCGATCGGTAATGCCAAAGTGAATATTTCGAAAGGAAGCTGGGTTCATGTACATAATATGAAAACGGGACTTGGAGATCTGGTTGACTATAGCTATCGACCAGAAAAAAAGGATATTCAAGAAAGAAAACCGGATGAATTCATGGGATTTCGAAGGGCAGACGGAAGTGTAGGGGTGAGAAATGAGATATGGGTCATCCCGACAGTAGGATGCGTCAATAGTGTTGCAGAAAAAATAGCAGAATTATCCAGACAATATTGTCAGGGAACCGTTGATGCGATAGTTGCATTTCCGCATCCATATGGGTGTTCACAGATGGGAGAAGACCAGGAAAATTCCAGAAAAATTCTGGCCGACCTGATCAATCATCCGAATGCAGGAGGTGTACTGGTCCTGGGACTTGGATGTGAAAACAGTGGCATAGATATTCTGAAACAATATGTCGGTGACTACGATGGAGAACGCATAAAATTCTTAAATGCACAGGATTGTGATAACGAATTGGAAGAAGGTGTCCATGCCGTAAGAGAATTACTGGCGTATGCCGGAACATTTAAGAGAGAGCCGATCTCATGTAGTGAATTGATCATTGGTATGAAGTGCGGAGGCTCGGATGGATTATCAGGCATTACGGCAAATCCTACGGTTGGAGGTTTCTCAGATCTGCTGATATCCAGAGGAGGAACAACGATTCTTACAGAGGTGCCGGAAATGTTTGGAGCGGAGACGCTGCTTATGAACCGTTGTGCAAATGAACAGTTATTTGAACAGACGGTACATCTGATCAATGACTTTAAGAATTATTTTACCTCACATAATCAGACGATATATGAGAATCCGTCGCCGGGAAATAAAAAGGGAGGCATCTCAACGCTGGAAGACAAGTCACTGGGATGTGTGCAGAAATCGGGAACCGCACCGGTAAAAGGTGTCCTTGCTTATGGAGAACGTGTGAAAAATAAAGGATTGAATCTTTTAAGTGCACCGGGAAATGACCTGGTTGCTTCCACTGCGTGTGCTGCATCGGGAGCACATATTGTTCTTTTTACCACAGGGCGTGGAACACCATTTGCGTCTCCGGTACCGACAGTTAAGATATCATCGAATGATCGGTTGTATAACAAAAAAAATAATTGGATTGATTTTAACTGTGGAGAACTGGTAAAGGAAAAAAGTGTAGAGGAATTATCACAAAGGCTTTATGAATATGTTCTGAAGGTTGCAAGTGGGGAAAAAGTAAAAGCTGAGGAAGCCGGATTCCATGATATGGCAATCTTCAAACAGGGAGTAACGCTCTAAATTGCCATGCATTCGGAAGAAGCTGCGAGTGGCAGGTTCAGGAGATTACGGAAAGAAAGGAACGGATATTTATAATGAAGAAATTAAACTATGAAGTATTAAAAGAAAACGGTTATAAAGGATATGTGTTAAAAGATGCACCGGAAAAAGTGCTGCAGTTCGGAGAAGGCAATTTCATGCGCGCATTTGTGGATTATTTTGTCGATGTAATGAATGAAAAGGCAGGATTTAACGGAAAAGTCGTCCTGGTTCAGCCGATCCGGAATGTGGAAGGAGGATTCCGACTGAATGACAGAATTAACGAGCAGGAAGGACTTTATACATTATTCCTTCGTGGATTTCAGGATGGAAAGAAAGTGAATGACAAGAGAGTAATCTCCAGTGTAAGCAGATGTCTGAATGCTTATGAAGACTATGAAGAGGTCATGAGATGCGCAGAAAATCCAGAACTTAGATTTATCTTGTGTAATACAACAGAAGCGGGAATCCGTTATGACGCAGAATGTAAATTTGAAGACAAACCAGGAGAATCTTATCCGGCAAAACTGACACAGTTTATGTATCACAGATTTGAAACATTTGGAAAAGAGGAAGGAAAAGGATTTATCATACTTTCCTGCGAGCTTATTGATGATAACGGAAAAGAACTGGAAAAATGTGTGCTGAAATATGCAAAACAGTGGAATCTTGGAGAAGAATTTATTGCATGGATTCAGAAAGAAAATGTATTCTGTTCTACACTTGTCGACAGAATTGTTACAGGATATCCAAGAAATGAGGCATCTGCAATCTGTGAAGAACTTGGATATGAAGATAATGTTCTGGATACAGGAGAAATCTTTGGATTCTGGGTAATTGAAGGACCACAGTCTATCAAAAAAGAATTTCCAATCGAAGAAGCAGGTCTTCCGATCCTTATCACAGATAATCATAAACCATATAAACAACGTAAAGTCCGCATCCTGAATGGTGCACATACATCCTTTGTACTGGGAGCATATCTTGCCGGAAAAGATATCGTAAGAGATTGTATGAATGATGAGGTTATCTGTGGATTCATGAATAAGACAATCTATGATGAGATTATTCCAACACTTGATTTGCCGAAAGAGGAATTACTTGATTTTGCGGCTGCGGTGACAGAACGTTTTAAAAATCCTTTTATCGACCATGCATTGCTGGCAATTTCTCTCAATTCGACATCAAAATGGAAGGCAAGGGTTATGCCGTCTCTGAAAGAATATGTAAAGCGTAAAGGAGCACTTCCGAAATGTATTACAGCTTCCTTTGCATTCTACATCGCATTCTTTAGCGGACACACACTGACAGATGAGGGACTTATTGCAGAGAGAGAAGGAAACACATATACTGTAAAGGATGATAAAGCAGTGCTTCAGTTCTATTATAAACACAGAGAAGATTCAGCAGAGAAAATGGTACACGCAGTATGTAAGAATACAGAATTCTGGGGAGAAGATCTTACGGAAATCGAAGGATTTGAAGCAGCAGTATGCGGATATCTGGAGCAGATTCAGAAAGAAGGAAGTTATTCTGTTATGAAATCTCTTATTTCGATTGACTAAGGAGCTATGAAATGAATAAAGTATTGAAAAAATTAGAGCAATTTGGAATTGTGCCGGTGGTTGTGCTGGAGGACGCCAAAGATGCTGCTTTGCTGGCGAAAGCTTTGTGCGACGGTGGACTGGCATGTGCGGAGGTGACATTCCGCACAGCTGCCGCCGAAGAATCTATTCGTATTATGTCCCAGAAGTTTCCGGAGATGGTCGTAGGGGCCGGAACCGTTCTGACAGTAGAACAGGTTGACCGTGCGGTGAAAGCCGGAGCGCAGTTTATTGTAAGCCCGGGATTCAACCCTGTTGTAGTAAAATATTGTATCGATCATGAGATTCCGATTACTCCGGGTGTTGTCACACCGAGTGAAATGGAACAGGCAATTGCGATGGGACTTGAAGTTGTCAAGTTCTTCCCGGCAGAACCATCAGGTGGTCTTGGTATGATAAAAGCAGTTGCGGCACCATATACGACACTGAAATTCATGCCGACTGGCGGAATCAACCCTGAAAACATTGTACCGTATCTTCAATATGACAAAATACTTGCATGTGGCGGAAGCTGGATGGTAAAGGGAAATCTTGTGGCAAGAGGTGCTTTTGATCAGATTACAGAGCTGACCCGCGAAGCGGTTTCACTGGTTCATTCTGCCAGGGAGGTGAAGTAATGGCTAAGGTTGTTACAATGGGCGAGATTATGCTCAGATTATCACCGCCGGGTTATCAACGTTTTGCACAGGCCTCGGAGTTTGAAATCAATTATGGTGGTGCCGAGGCCAATGTGGCTGTCTCTCTAGCCCAATTAGGCCATGATGTGACATATATCTCCAAAATTCCTTCTAACGCAATTGGAGAGGCAGCCATTGCAACTTTAAAAAAATCAGGCGTAGATTGCCGTTATATTGCACGGGGCGGGAAAAGGCTTGGAATTTACTTTCTGGAAAACGGGGCCTCGGTGCGTCCTTCGAGCGTTGTCTATGACAGAGCGGATTCGTCTATTACTCAGGCATCAGCAGAAGAATTTGATTTTGATCAGATCTTTGATGGCGCAGAGCTCTTTCATGTATCCGGAATTACGCCGGTGTTAAGTGAAGAGACGGCAAGACTTACCAGGATTGCTTTGCAAAAGGCAAAGGAACACGATGTGACAACATCGTTCGACTTAAACTACCGTGCGAAATTGTGGACAGAAGATGTGAAAGGAAAGCAGAAGATGCTTTCAGAGCTGATGCCGTATGTAGATATCTGTTTCGGAAATGCAAGAGATGCTGCAAAGTGCCTGGGATATGCAGAAAAAGATAAGAATTTTATCGATGGGGACTACAGTATCTGTGTAGATGAAAAACATATGGAAAATGTAAGAGAGCGATATGGATTTACTAACCTTATCACAACACTTAGAAAAAGCATCAGTGCTTCGGATAATGGCTGGTCAGGTGCTGTATGCAGTGAATCTGGATTATATCAGGGAAGTGGGTACAATCTGCATATTGTAGACCGTGTTGGAGGAGGAGATTCTTTTGCGGCAGGGTTCTTACACGGAATTTTAACACACATGGAACCGGACCGGGCACTGGAATTTGCCCTTGCAGCGGCCGCCATCAAACATACAATACCGGGCGATCTGAATTATATTTCGGAAGAAGAAGTATTAACGCTTATGAATAGTGACGGAAGCGGGAGAGTAAATCGGTAGGGACGGTGTTTTTAACTTTTTTATTGTCCTCGGTAGTTAACAAGAGACTTATCTAAAAGGATAGGTCTCTTGTTGCATAGTGCGCTCGGCGGCGCACGTTTCTAACGGGTTAAAGTCCCGAATCCGCCCGGTAGTGGGAAGGATATAGCCGAAGGCAAGGGTGTCCATCGTGAGACGGAATCCGAAGGAAGCCGGATGTGGGAACAGACTAACCACGGGCAAATCTCTGGTCTGACGAACAGAAATCTCATATAAGGTTATGCATGAGGGTAAGGCTGCTATCCAAGTCAAAGCCCAATAACTACACGGAATCATGCGTGATAAATAAGGCAGATGGATGGAGAGGAAGAAACGTGTGGTACCCGGGGAGGTCTGTGCGGTATGCTCCGAAAGGAGTAACCACTGTACAAAGCAGTGCTGAACGCACAGAAGTCAGCAGAGGTCATAGTAGCCGAAAGGTGAAGGACCGAATCAGTAGGAGACTTGAGTATGACTGGGAAAGGAGGAATGACTGATGATGACAGAAAACACAAAAAGTGGCTGTTCGCAAAGAGATAGTGCGGAACATGAAGGGTATATGCAAGAGGATGGCTGAACTATTACGGAATAGCAAGCATGAAAAACAATATTGAAGACATCAACGGATGGCTCTATCACAGAATACGCATACGAAACTTTCAGAGATCAATACCCGATTCATCGAAAGATATTATCAGAGTCTTTTGAAGAGACGTGCAGTTATCAATCCATTAAATAAAACCAGTCGAAATGAATTTGTATCGTCCAGTACGGTCAGGGATGTTAATAAGCTGCTCAGGAACTGTTTCGAACAGGCAGTGAAATGGGAGTTGATGGAGAAGAATCCTTGCACCCATGCGACTGTACCAAAACATAAATCACAAAAAAGAGACATCTGGACAGCGGATACATTGATGTATGCGCTCAGTGTCTGTGAAGATGAACGATTAAAGCTCGCAATTAATCTATCTTTCTCATGTTCTCTGCGACTTGGTGAGCTGCTTGGTCTTACCTGGGATTGTGTAGATATTTCTCATGAGGTAATTGAAGAAAACCGTGCATATGTCTTCATCAACAAAGAATCACAGCGTATAAGAAAAGAATCTTTAAATGCATTGGATGGAAAAGATGTGTTGTTGGTATTTCCGACAAATCATAAGAAGAATTCTACGGTCCGTATTCTGAAAACACCGAAGACAGAAAGCAGTGTGCGTAAAATATTCTTACCGAAGAGTGTTGCTAATATGCTGGTAGACTGGAAAGCTGAGCAAGATGAAATGAAAGAAATTCTTGGTGATGAATATATGGACTATAACCTGGTTATGGCAAGTACCTTTGGGCTTCCTCTCGGAGATGGAGCAATCCGTGGTCCTTTAAAAAAACTGATCGAGGACTATAATCTCCCACCGGTTGTATTTCACAGTTTCCGTCATAGCAGCGTTACTTATAAGCTGAAACTGAATGGTGGGGACATCAAAGCGGTACAGGGTGATTCCGGCCATGCTCAGGTCAATATGGTTACGGATGTGTACTCTCATATTCTGGATGATGACCGAAGGAAAAATGCAGAGCTTTTTGAAGAAGCATTTTATGAGAAGAAGAATCTGGATCCACAGATGCATGTACAGCAGGAAAATAATAATGCAACTGTTGCTGATGAAGTCGATCCTGAACTTTTGGCAAAAGTGTTGGCAAATCCAGAGATGCGGGCATTACTCAATTCGCTGGCGAAGACAATGAAGTAATGAAAAATAGTGAAAAAATAGTGTAATTTTAGTGGAAAAACAATTCATAAAACGATATAATATATGGATGAAATGGAGGTGGATCATGTGATTAAGGTTACGTTAACAAATGAAATTTTAAAAAAAATATCGGAAATAGACGAAAAGCGTTTTTCTCTTAGTACGATAGAAATGCCACCTGTTATAAAAAACAGACTTAGAAAAAACTCTAAGAAAAAAAGTTCCTATGCTTCTAATAAGATTGAAGGAAATCCATTAACTGAAAAACAGGCAAATGAGGCTATTGATAGTGATCCTCACAAACATTTTTTAAAGCCAGAACAGGAAGTTCGTAATTACTTTTTGGCTTTAAATTTTTTAGAAGAAAAACTGAAAAAGAAAGAAGCTTTTTCAAAAGAAATGATTTTAGAAGTGCAGGCAATGGTTGAAAAAGGTGCGTCAAAAGAAAAGATAGGCTTAAGAGGCCCTATGCCATCTGGAATGTTATTCGCAGTATATGATTCCGAAACAGGCGCAGCGGAATATATTCCACCAGAGTATATTGATATTCCGGACTTGTTGGATGAACTTGTTGAATATGTAAATACTACAGATGATCATCCGCTGATTATTGCTGCTGTAGTTCATTATCAATTGGTTACCATTCATCCTTTTGAAGATGGAAATGGAAGAACCGCCAGATTAATGTCAGGCTATATTCTTGATTATTATGGATATGGTTTTAATGGAATAGGTTCTCTGGAAGAATATTTTGCCTATGATCCAGATGAGTATTATGCATCACTGCAAATGGGGTTACCGGCGTTATATTATTCAGGAAGAGAAAACCCTCCTCATCCGGAAATTTGGATCAATTATTTTTTGCGGATGATGGAATTGTATTCTAAAAAGGTATATGAATTATCAAAAACATCCGAAAACGACGAGTTAGATGGAAGTCTATCTTATTTAAATGCAAAAGAAAAAGAATTCTTAGCATTTCTGTTAAAAAAGCGATTATATGAGTTTACACCAATTGAAGTCAGCAAAATGCTAGGTGTAACCAACAAAACGATTATTAATCGATGTGCAAAGCTGGTAAATAATGGTTTGTTAATTCCAATCATTGTAAAGACAAGAGTCCGATCTTATCGGTTAAGTGATTTTTCAAAGACAAATGCGAAAAAGATTTTGAAAAAAATATCGTAATAAAATATAAAATTTGCCAGTCAAAAACGCATGGACAAACCGTCTCGTATGCGGTATATTAATTGTAGACAAGAAAATATCTTGTGCTTTCGATAGGAAGTTTAATTGAATACTGTTTACCATGATCGAACATACGAAGCATGGTGGTCATATAACAGATGTCGATGGTAATATCAAGGCATTCCCCGATTATTAGCTGGAGCAAACAATCAGCTAACTTTCAGAGCTTTACAGAGCTTGACAGAGGGGGTATTCAGAATAACTCAAATTGAATCGGAAACAGTTTTTAATAGTGTCCCATATGGGTTTACCTTACCTCAGATTGACAGAGAGTGACAATAGGTTGGAGCTCTCCTAAGCGAGGGGTCGGAGGTTCAAATCCTCTTATGGACGGGCTTCAAAGCGTTCGAAAATGTTAGCTGGATTAGCTGACAACGAACGCTTTTCTTATTTTCTAATCACGTTCGTGACATGAAATTCCATTCAAAATGCTCCATTTCCAGCTAACACAATCCGATTTTTGTTAGCTGACAGCTAATCAAAATCACTGGTTTGCAAACATGGTCTTTCAAGAGTCCAGTTAACATTTGGGTTCCGCTCTGTTGTCACCCCTTATTTGGGGATGTAAATCAGAGAAAAGGCGGGAAAAGAAACAATCTCTCTGAAATCTGCAAACATTAATTAGCTGAAACAGTATACAATTCTATTAGCTACCATAAAAGGCACTAATGTCAGTGTGGAGGATGTAGAGATGATTATATCCAAAATTATATCAATCCCCCTGAACGATGGCGTTTTGTTTCGGATCAAACGGATATCGGAAATCATGGAAGAAGCAGATTATCCGGGTGTTCGTGTAAGCATGGAAACAAAATTCGATGGTGTAATCACCCCATTAAAGATTGATATTTCTACAGGGGATGTAATCACACCAAGAGAAATCAAGTACAAATTTAATCTTATGCTTGAAAATCGCACAATCGAGGTATGGGCATATAATCTGGAAACGGTATTGGCTGAAAAACTGGAAACTGTTATTAGCCGAAACGTTACAAATACACGAATGAGAGATTTTTATGATATTTATATTTTACAAAAGTTGCATGGAGAACAACTCAAAAAGCAAGTTTTATGGAATGCACTTGTGGCAACTGCAAGAAAACGTGGAACATTGGAGCAGATAAACTCTGGGGATAGAAGAGAAATATTTGATGAAATAGAAATAAGTTCTGTTATGGAAAATTTATGGAAAACATATCAAAAAAATTATTCTTACGCTGCTGATATTTCATGGCATACAATTATGAAATCAATTTGTACATTATATGGAAGTATGTTAAAATGAAAGAAATTAAGTTAAAAGGGGAATAAGAAATATCCTTACAAGCGTATTCGGAATTTCTATAAAATATGAAGCAGGGAATCATCAGGATTCTTTGCCTGTTTATATTGCAAGGAGTTATGATTTTCACACAGCATATATTGGAAACAGACGCTGTATAATGCTTACTCCGACAGAAGAACTTGCCACACTTCCGGCATTGAAAAAGCAAAAGCATATTTGACGACTCCTTTCAGAGGATAACAGTGCTGACGATAGTTCCATTGTTTTATCTTTTGGAGATACAAACGATGAGAGAATTGAAGAAGCAGTACTCTGATATTAAATATATATAGTTAATAAAGAGAGGTGCATATGCTATGCCAGGTATACTCGTGGTTGAAGATGATGAAAATTTAAATCGTGGAATTACATTCTCACTGAAAAAATCCGGATATGAGGTTTTTTCAGCAGAATCAATGAAAAAAGCGAAAAGAATTGCAAGTGATAATAATGTGGATGTTACCATTTGTGATGTGAATCTTCCGGATGGGAATGGACTGGAATTTGTAAGGTGGATGAGATGCAATTA
Organism: Blautia sp. NSJ-140; assembly: GCF_022868965.1. NCBI lineage: Bacteria > Bacillati > Bacillota > Clostridia > Lachnospirales > Lachnospiraceae > Blautia > Blautia sp. NSJ-140. Next base: position 62,607 of record NZ_JALIFS010000011.1, read on the forward strand.
TAATACATACATTATTTGTCTTACAGCACTAGATCAGGAGATGGATCAGGTCATGGGATATGAAGCAGGGGCAGATGATTATATTACAAAGCCGTTTAGTCTTTCGGTACTTCTTTTGAAAATAGAAGCACATTTCCGCCGCAGACAGGAGAAAACGGAAGCCGGAAAGATGATTTCGGGAGATATCGTATTTATCGCAGGAGAAATGAAAGTCCTGATAAAGAGTCGTGAAATCAGTCTGACAAAAACGGAGTTGAAAATGCTGACTTTTTTTCTTCAGAATCCGAAACAGATTCTTTCAAAAACACAAATATTGGAAAATGTGTTTGATCTGGAAGGGGATTTTGTGGATGAAAATACAATCGCTGTCAATATCAGAAGACTCCGTGAGAAAATCGAAGACAATCCGGCTGCACCGGTCTATATAAAGAATATCAGAGGTCTTGGGTATATATGGAATCAGGAGGTAAGGCAGTGACAAAGAGATATCGCAAGAAGATTACAGTAGTGCTCTCCTTGGTATTACCTGTCATATTATTGTTTGCAATATTAAATTGCTTTACCACGTATGTGTTTTATGAAGATTATAAATATAAAATGAATCTTATGACAGAAATTGCAGCAAAGGAAAAATTTTCCGGGCTGGATGCTGTTTCGGAATTGCTTAAGGATAAGGATATTGAAACCAACGAACAGGGAAGGCGATTATTGGAGCAATATGGATACTGGGGAAATAAAGGGAATGTGTTTTATTCGCAATTCCGGCATCAGGTTATGGTGACCGGTGCTGTAAGCACTGTGATATGCGTGCTTCTTTTGATTATTTTATTTTATTGGAAGAAGACAGAAGATGCGTGTCATCAGAAAATTTTAGACCAGTTAGAAGAAATTCTGATCAGATTCCGTGAAAATAAATTTGATGATTTACTGAAAACGGAAAATCTCGCTGAACTGGAAAAATTGAATGACCAGCTTGAAGCAATCGGACATCATATTCAGTTGCTAAAGGAAGAAGCACGGGAAGAAAAAGAGAGCACGAAAGAAATGGTTTCTGATATCTCTCACCAGTTAAAGACACCGGTTGCAGCTTTGGATACATGTTTTAGTGTGCTGATGCAGAATGACTTAAGTGCCACAGAACAGGAGGAGTTTCGTATTCGTTGTCGGAGTGCTCTGGATGGACTGGAGACATTATTGCAGTCGCTTCTTGAAATATCAAAGATGGAAACTGGACTGATTCAGATTAATAAGAAAAAACTTCCGCTTATGGATACTGTCATATCTGCTGTGAACCGTACTTATCCAAAAGCGGATGAGAAAGAAATTGAATTCGTTTTTGACTATGCAAAAGAGCTGGAAACATGCATGGTTGTGCAGGATAAAAGGTGGCTTGGTGAAGCTTTTATCAACGTTCTGGATAATGCGGTCAAGTACAGTCCGGGTGGTTCAAAAATATTTATCCGGTTACAAAAAAGAAACGATCTTGTAAGAATGGAAATTGAGGATCAGGGAATCGGTATTCCGCAGAATGAGTATCACAAAATTTTTCAACGATTTTACAGAGGAGGTTTCAGGGAGGTCAGGGAAGAGAGTGGCACGGGAATCGGACTTTTTCTATCGAGAGAAATTATCGAAAAACACGGAGGTATGATCACGGTAATCTCCGGCAAAAAGAAAAAAGGAAGCACGTTTGTGATTCAATTACCATATGTTGGTTAAATTTTAATTGGGCAGAAATCTTACAATTCTGTAAGATTTCTGCCCAATTTTTGAAAGTGAAATGAAAGATTATATTGCTACAATCAGCATATAGGTTGAAAAATGATATATAAACAGGCAAAGAAAGTGTGCTGAAAAGGTATGCTTTACAGAATTGAAAAGGAGGCAACACATGAGTGTGATATTAGAAACCAGGCAGCTTTGTAAGTTTTATGGTGCAGGTGAGAATCAGGTCAAAGCGGTAAATCAGGTGGACATTCAGATTGAGCAGGGAGAATTTGTCGCAATTGTTGGAAAGTCAGGTTCCGGTAAAAGTACATTACTTCATATGCTTGGAGGGCTTGATACCCCGACAAAAGGCAGAGTTACTTTAGCGGGGAAAGATTTATACAGGATGAAGGAAGATGCCCTTGCTGTTTTCCGCAGAAGAAAAATCGGATTTGTTTTTCAGGCATTTAATCTGGTTTCATCTGTTAATGTCTGGGAAAATATTGTACTGCCACTGGGGCTGGATGGAAGAAAAGTGGATGAAGCGTATGTAAATGATATTATTGCAACTCTGGGGATTGAAAACCGGATTTATAATCTGCCAAATCAGTTATCCGGAGGACAGCAGCAGAGAGTAGCAATTGCAAGAGCACTGGTGAATCGTCCGGAAATTATATTTGCGGATGAGCCGACAGGCAATCTTGATTCTAAGACCAGTGATGAGGTAATCGCTCTGCTTAAGATGACAGCAAAAAAATATGGACAGACAATTGTAATGATTACCCATGATGACGAAATTGCACAGGTCGCTGACCGTATTCTGGTGATTGAGGACGGACAGGTGGTGGATTTCAGATGAAGACAATAAGCAGGATTGCATATAGCAATGACAAAAGGAACAGGACAAGAAGTATACTGATCATGATGGCAATCTGTCTGGCCACGATGCTGCTTGTTATCATCAGTACTGTGGGAAATGGGGTAATTCATTTACAGAAAAGTCAGGCGGCAGGATCATATGGGAGCAATTATGGTCTGTTTGTTTCCGCAGACGGATCGCAGTTAAAAGAAGTAAACCGCCGTGCGGAAATAGATGCTACAGGCACTATGTGCACCGAAGGTATCATAAAAGGCAATGAAAAAGGCGGGTTTGTCTGCATGGATGAGACTGCAAGAAAAATGCTTCCTTATAATAAAGAATATGAGTTGAAGGAAGGAAAGTATCCGGAAAAAATGCAGGAAATTGCCGCAGGAAGAGCATTTTTTCGTGTAATGGGGTATGGTGATGTAAAGATCGGAGATACGGTTACACTGGATTACCGCGCAGGGATGCAGTCAGAATATAAGCCGGAAGAATTTGTTGTCAGCGGAATCCTATATGATCGGGATGAGTATACCATCGAGGCATCTTATGTTGCTTTCGGGTCACAGGAGTTTTATGATGAGCACGTCGCAGAGAATGACAGACAGTATAATATTTATTTTACTTTAAATGATTCTGCAAATGTATCTATGAATAATATTGATTCGGTTATAAAGCAGATTGCAGCAGCTTGTGGGATCGAAGAAAAAAACGTTATAGTCAATGATCTCTATTTGCAATGGGTCTTGCAGCCGAGTTATGAAACGATTGCGGTATGCGGGGTTTTGATTCTTGCAATTGTACTTTTCTCTGTTGTGGTCATTTATAATATTTTTCAGGTCGGTATTGCCAACAAGATACAGGAGTATGGAAAAATCAAGGCTCTGGGAGCAACAAAAAAGCAGATGAAACAACTGATCTTCAGAGAGGGCATTTTTTTGACAATTTTTTCAATACCGGTTGGATTGCTTCTGGGCTTTCTGATTGCAAAATGCGGTTTTAACTGGCTGGTAGAACAGGGGAATCTTGTATCAACCGGAACTGACTCTATGGGAGTCCAAAATCAGCAGGTGTCACTGTTTTCCCTGCCTGTTATGCTTCTATGTATTTTCGTATCATTTCTTACCGTTGCTTTGGCACTGCGTAAACCAATGAAAATTGTTTCACGGATTTCACCTATCGAGGCAACACGGTATTTAGAAAATGCAGAAACACAAAAAAAGGAAAACGAAATGGCAGAAAAAATGTTACCGTGTTTTCTATGGCAATGGCAAATATAACGGGTAATCCAAAAAGAACCATTGGTACCATCCTCACACTGGGGCTTTCCTGCGCATTGTTTGTGATTATCTCTAATTATGTGGGAAATATTGACACGGAGCATGAAGCACGTCGTTACATAAATCATGGACAATTTGAACTGCAGCTTGACTATTCTGATGAGTATGATGAAAAATATCCGGAGAATAATCTGGATACGATTCTGACGGATAATCTATTGAATGATTCGCTGATTGAAGAAATCAAAAGCATTCCAGGAGTGACAGATGTCATGACGAGAGAGATTGTCTCTGTAAATCTGAACGGAACAAGATTTCCGGCTGATATTGTGAGTAAAAATGATTTTGATTTTATGCGCCAGGACGGGGATATTGGCTCTATGGACTATGATCAGGCGGTAAAGAATGGTGATATTTTCTTTGGCTGGTCAACGTGGATGGAACAAGATGGATATGCTCCGGGTGAATCCATTGCATTTGACTTTGAGAATGGAAGTGGAACCTATACCTATCAGGGAAAGATTGCAGGATCCTTTGCAAGTGCGGACACTTATCTTGTCATTCCGGAAGGTGTATACCGTTCCATGAATCCGAGAGGAACAGCCTATGGCTATCTGTGGGTGGACTGTGATAAAAAAGATGTGGCATCTGTAGAACAAAGTCTGAATACTTTGATTTCTAATACTTCGCATATAAAAATGGATACCTATCATGCGCAGTTACAATATGCAGAAGTCGCAGCCCGCATGATGAAGCTTGGCTGTTATCTGTTTATGGCGGTTGTAGGACTCATCGGTTTTATGAATATGGCAAACACCATGATTATGAATATTACGACAAAAAAGCAGGAATATGGTGTATTGCAGGCTGTGGGTATGACAAATAAACAATTAAATTTATGCCTGCAGTTACAGGGACTGATTTTTACGGTTGGCACCATATGCGTAGCTTTGATCATTGGTCTGCCGCTCGGCTATGCACTTTTTTCCTATGCAAAACATAATGGAATATTTGGAATGAATATCTATCATGTTCCAATTACACCAATTCTTGCTATGATTTTGCTGGTCAGCCTTTTGCAGATTGTGCTTTCCCTCGTTTTAAGCAGTAATCTGAAAAAGGAAACGCTGGTAGAAAGAATAAGGTATCAGGGATAGCAAGTATTGCTGGGATATCCTCAGTATCATAACAGGAATTAAAAGCACTTGGTTTCAAAAAGTTTTGTACTTTTGACAAAATGCAACCGATTTTTCATCAATTATAATAAATTTGATTAAGCAGCCTGTGTGTAATGAAGCATACAGGCTGCTTGCATTTTATAACTCTAATGAATCTTCTGTATCTACCCACATCTGTAAATTGCCCTCAAGATATAATCTCGCATATTCAAGTGGTTCATCGACTGCAAGTGAAGTCAATGCACAGTCTGATCCGGGTGTGGTTTTTAAATCCTTTTCGGCTTCCCAGCAGTCAATGCGAAGCATATAGCCAACATTTGTATAAATGTCAATGCTGTTTCGTTGTGGATTGTATTCTGCAAATATTGTTCTCATCGTATCCCATCTCCTTATCATTTAATCAATCATTAGTAGCAAAAATTAAGAAGCATTTCAATCAGTCCACCATGTCACTTTTATTTTATGTTATACTGTTTTATATAATTTTTTTGCCCTTATCAGAGTTCATAAACACTGATGGGACGATATAACACAAGGGAAAAAATAAGGGAAAGCTCACCTGCGACAAATCCAGTGTTTTCAATGGTTTGCGGAGAATTTAATAACAAAATATAACAGTTATTAAATCTCTTAAAACAGGTGAAATCTCAATCGGAAGTTGTGAAGGTGCATTATGGACAAATATTTAAAAGAAACAAAAATGTTAGATTATTCCAACGAAAACATACAGCAGTTAATTCGGGAAAGAAGATGGAAAAATATAAATGAATTTGAACGCTTAAAATCGATTTATGATTTTGTTAGGGATGAAATATTGTTTGGATATAATATTGATGATAATGTTCCTGCATCAAAGGTTTTGGCAGATGGTTATGGACAATGTAATACAAAAGGAACATTGTTTATGGCAATACTAAGGGCATGCAATATTCCTTGCAGGGTACATGGATTCACCATTGATAAAAAATTACAAAAGGGAGCAATGACAGGGGTTGTCTATAAAAATGCACCACAAAATGTATTTCATAGTTGGGTTGAAGTTTACTTTGAGGATAGATGGTATGAGTTAGAGGCGTTTATTCTTGATAAAAAGTATTTACAAAAATTACAGGAAAAAAATAGTGATTGTAAAGGTGCATTTTGTGGTTACGGTGTAGCCGTAAAAGACTTCAAAAATCCAATTATAGATTTTGATAGAAATAATACATATATTCAGAGTGAAGGAATTAATCAAGATTTTGGAGTCTATGATTCGCCTGATGACTTGCTAAAAGTACACCATCAAGAAATGTCTGCGATAAAAGCATTTTTATATAAACACTTTGGCAGGCATTTAATGAACCGAAACGTCAAAAAAATTAGAAATTGCTAAATTTCAGTTTAAGAAGTTTATGGGGAGAAAGTTTATGGGGCCTGTTTCCAAGACACGCCAATTTGAATTGTTTATTTTCATAAAATGTGTTACAATCGAGTTAGTCGAAACTAATTATATTGCAAAAAAGGTAAATGTATGAGTGAAAGAATAAAACCTACTATCAGTGGCAGTGCTGAGACAATGCTCCAGAGCTTTTATGCCAGAGCCCAATATTCCAAAAGTAAACATAATAAATTCTATGATGCAAAGGCGGTAGAATTAGTCGACAAAATTGATTATGATTTTTCTACAGCGGCTAGGGATTCTACGATGGGGAAAGGGGTAATTGCCAGAACGGTAGTTTTTGATGAATTAGTAAAGAATTTTATAGAGAAAAATCCTGATTGTACGGTGGTTAATATTGCCTGTGGTCTGGATACGAGATTTTATCGCATGGATAATGGCAAAATCACCTGGTACAATCTGGACCTGCCAGAAACGATAGCAATCCGCAATCAGATTTTCGAGGAATCAGGATGTGTTTCTACGATAGGAATTTCTGCACTTGACCCTGCATGGTCAAAAGAAGTAAAAGTGCGGGGGAAAATGCTTTTTATCATTGAAGGATTATCAATGTATCTGACAGCAGAGGAAAACGGTAAGATATTAAAAATAATAAAGGACAACTTTGATAATGCCTGTATTCTTATGGAATGTCTGGCAAAGGCATGGATAAAGAAAGAAGGAATAGAAAAATCCATACAGCAAACAGGCTCAAAATTTGTCTTCGGTGCAGATCATTTTGAAGACCTTGGGAATATGACAACAGGGTATCATAAAATAAAAGATGATAATATTCTTCGTGGCATGGAGTTATTTTCATCTGCATACAGACTTTTGGCGTTATTACCGATTGCAAAAAAGGTTACGCAGAAGATTCTGATATTTGAAAAGGACGAACAAAGCATGTGAAAGAGTCTTTATACGTTTTTTCTTGCATTTTTCAAATAAGAAGTATTGTCGCTGATTCGTCCAAGAAGAAAATATCCCTGATAGATAGAAAGCATGCGCTGAGAAAGATTTTTTGCATGATCTGGAGACAATCCGGAGTATAAGAATACTTCCTGAAAAATCTGCTCAAATTTTTTCAGTCCTTCCATAAATACAGATGCAACTGCAGGCTTGCCAAGTGCTGTTTCCATGCCCATCACCGCATACGGGCAGCCTGCAAATGTTTGTCCATTTGTCCTTTCAGATAAAAAATCAAAGATTTCTTCAATAAAACTTTCCCAGTCATTTCCCTGAGAACTATTTTGAAATTGTTCCAGCAAGATTTGTTGATAGTATTCCGTTACCGCTGTTGCCAGGTCATCCTTGCTTTTGAAATAAAAATAAAAAGATCCTTTTGGAAGGTCTGTTTGTTTGAGAATTTCGCTGATTCCAGTAGCAGAATACCCATTTTTCCAAAATAATTCAGCAGCACACTCGATCAGGCGTTGTCTGGATTCTTCACCCTTTTTCAATTCGCATTTCTTCCTTCAGTCTGGAAAACAGATGTGTAAGTGCAAACATAAGCGTTTCATAATGCATGTAATCTAAAGTATTTCTATCCGCAAGAATTTGAAGACTTGCCGGGAATTCGTCATCAGCTTCCCAGAAACGAATGATAATCGGCAAAAAAGGAAAAAGATTTAATTTAAAAGCAACATCTCCCTTTTCCAGTTCCTTTCCGGAAAGTGATATACAGGCATTACGCAATTCAACGGTTTTTCCGTTAAAAAAGTCAGCGGTATTCTGGAAAAATCCTCTGTTCGGTGAGAGATTTCCTGTTCGGACAGAGGAAAGGCTGTTTATATTTACAAATTCATGTGACAGATGGCATCTATCCTTTGAATAACATAAAACATCATAAATAGTCATTGCTTCATTATGATTGGCTTCATGAACTGTTTCAAAATCATTATCTGACCACTGAACATTTCCCGTTTTTCGGTTAATACGATAGGTACGGTTAATAAAAGTAATATATAACCAGTCAGAATTGTAATGTAATGAATATTTATGTATCATTGTAGCCTGATCATATTGCAGGAAAACATGTGCTGTAGAAATTTTTGTTTTATCATAATTAGTGAGAGTTTTTGTCATATATCCCTCCAAGAATATTTTGTTGCAGTTATTTACAAAATAGACTAATCGGTCTATAAAGTCAATTTATTTTGCGTAACAAATAAAAATTAATGATCATGAAAAGTAAGTGTCTAAGACTTCCCATACCTTCTGATGGTAGATGACAAAATCCCGGCAGGTGCAAAGCTGTACTAAAATTAAATTATTGATATACATGACAACAAAAGTACTTCTTAGAGTTAATCTGAGAGGTGTTTTTTTTCGTGTTAAAAAATATATCCCGGCAGTCAACTAGTGCAAAACAGTATATAACAGTTGACAACAGTATTACACTGTTATATACTGTTAACAACAGGAGGGAACATATGAAGATTATAATCAATAATACATCGATGGTACCAATTTATGAACAGATCATGGAGCAGATCAAGGCGCAGATCATCTCCGGAGAATTAAAAGAAAATGATATATTGCCGTCCGTGAGAACAATGGCAAAGGAACTGAAGATCAGTGCACTTACTGTGAAGAAAGCATATGACAATCTGGAAGCAGAGGGCATGACAGTCACAGTTCATGGAAAAGGAACATATGTAGCGGCTTCGAATACACAGCTGATGGAAGAAGAGCGCAGGAAAGAGGTTGAGGCGGATCTGGAAGCAGCGATTCAGAAGGGAAGGCGCTGCGGAATGAAGGAGGAAGAGATCCGTTCATTGTTTGAACTCATCATGGAGGATGAATGATTATGTTAGAGATCAAAGGAGTAAAGAAAAGCTACGGTGAATTTCAGCTAGATTGTTCGTTAAATGTAGAAAAAGGAAGAATTACTGGTCTGGTTGGAGAGAACGGAGCCGGTAAGAGTACTTTGTTCAAGGCGGTGCTCGGACTCATTTCTTATGATGCCGGCGAGATAAAGATTCTGGGAAAAATGCCGGAAGAGTTAAGTGAAAAAGAGAAAGAAGAGCTGGGAGTCGTTCTGGCAGAAGCCGGATTCACCGGATATTTGAAAGGGAAAGATATTGAGGCAGTCCTTGCCAAATTGTATCCAAAGTTCGAAGTAGAAAAATTTCATCAGATGTGTGAGGAATATCAGATTCCGTTGAATAAATTTATAAAAGAGTACTCAACAGGAATGAAAGCAAAGCTGAATCTGGTCGTTGCATTGACACATCAGGCAGAATTCCTGATGCTGGATGTAAAATGAGGTATAGATGGTAGGCGTGTATGGAGTGTATACAGTTTGCTTTTAGAGGAAAATAGGTACATGATACACAGATAATGGAAAAGAATGTGTATTCAGTTGAATATAGAAATAAGTAGTAGGTATGAAAGAATAAGATTCTTCCATGCCTTTTTTTATTATAAAGAAAGGATAGGTTGCACAGTATCCGCCCGGTCATTTTAGTAGATCTGCTGAATAGCTTTCTCCCGGAAGTGTGGTATAGTCTTGTGCTTGGAACAGGGAAACGACACAGAAAGGAGAAAACGATATGTCAGTACAGCCAGATATCATCTGGAACGAGCAATGTCTGGGGATACGGATAGGAGAACAGGTATGTATCTATCTGAAAAAGCATAATGCGGAATACCAGAGACTGCAAAAGAAAATACTGGAACTTATAGAGAAGTATCCAGTGATAGAAACATTTATGGAAGCGGCTCAGTCAATCAGTCTGACAGCAGACGAACATCAGGCACTGCACCAATATTTCCAACTGGAGAACGGAAAGGAAATGATAGAAGAAGAATATCATTTCTATATGGGACAGGCACAGATGATTTCGTATGGTGCCATGCTTGGAAAAATCAAAAAAGCAGTGTCAGGAAAGGACGAAAGTGATACAAAGAAATTACTGGAACTGCTAATGGATACCTGGATTGATGAGGTAGAAAATGAACTGAAAGAAAATGCAGTGTACCAGAAAATGCTCGAAAAAATATCAAAATATGAAGATCAGGTTCAGGCAATGGGACTTGAAAAAGAAAAACGAAAAATGATAGATGCATACGTTACGAAAGTAAATGAGAGATGGATTCTATATGCGGAATCCTTGTATCAGGCTGGTATGCAGAAAATCCTGGAATTACTGAATCTGTAAAAGAGACGGATAAAATGGGGAAGCACGAAAGACACTTCCCCATTTGTCACTTCTATTCATCTTTGCCATCAATGAGAAATATGTATGAAACCTGAAAGATTTCAGCAATGGCTTTTAATTCAAGATCAGTGACATAACGCTTGTTTGTTTCGATTCTGGTGATTACATTTTTATCCATATCGTAACCAGCTAACTGGAGTTTATAGGCAAGATCACGCTGAGACATATTGTGGGTCTTGCGAAGTTCAATCAATCGCTGGCTAATCAGATTCTTCTCACCAGACTGTGTCCTTGGCTTTGGCATCTTAAATCTCTTCCTCTCTGGTAAACAGATGGTTTGTCTCACTTTTTGCACCATCTGTATTGATTTTAACGATTGGACAAGGTAGAATCGGTTGTAAAAGTGAGACAAGGACAGAAGAGAAGGGAGAAATATATGGAGCAGGCAAAAATAGAACAGCTTGCATTTTTATATTTATGCAGCGAGCATGATAAAAGGTTATTGCTGAAAAAAGAAAAAATGCCGTTAGCTGATTTTGACAGGTTGACCTACTTGATTTACCATTTAGGTTTTAAGGAATATCATATAAAAGTATGGATGGAATTTGCTGGGGACTTCCAAAAGGAATGGGATTGCCTGGAAGCACTTCAGGAAACAGGTGGGCGTGTTGGAAACATAGATAGTACAGAATCAGAAGTTAAACTCCATGAGATGTGGATTCAGGATTTTTGCAAAAGCACACCAAAAGAGATCGGAGAGTGGATACAAGACCTAGATTATAAATAAAAAATATGATATCATTAGTGGTAGAAATCGAATTTTGTTAGGAAATGACACAATAATGAGTAGTGATAAAGAAATTGCTCATAGCATTGCGATATATATAAAGCTATAGGGGGATGTTATGACAGAACAGCAGTATAAGGATTTATTGATAGCAACAGCAAAGATGAGTGATTATGAGCATAAAGATGAGGTGGTGGAGGCGCTTAAAGTTGCTTCTGTTTCATTTCAAAAGGAATGGGCTTTTACATATCATTTGCCTGATCATCGTCAAGAGTATATTATTATTAGCGTTGTTCCAGATAAATTAATTGTCTTGAAAGAACATGAAGATTTTGTTGATGATTTGTGCAAACAGGTTTATGAACCAAACGATTATAATGAGTATAGCGGATTGGTATTAAAACCCGGAATACTTAATATTGCACCAGAAGAAGTAAGCCAAGAGATACTTTTTGATGATATACAAAATCGGATAATTGATGAAATTCGAGAAGCAAAGTTCTCAATTTGGATAGCAATGGCATGGTTCACCAATAAAAAAATATTTGATGAATTATTGAAAAAAAGAAATGAAGGGTTAGATGTAAAAATTATTATTGATAATAATCGTGTTAATAAGGAGAAACCTTCGTTCACTTTGGAAGATCACTTTGAGGTTTATCGGGTGGATGTGATGTCAGAGCGGTACAAAAATATAATGCATAGGAAGTTTTGTGTGATCGATTTAGAAGTTGCAATGCACGGTACTTTCAATTGGACAAACGCTGCAAACTATAATAAGGAACATTGGGATGTAGATCATAATAGAGAAACAGCAAAAACATTTGCAGAAGAATTTGTGAAAATGAGAAGAGATGCTGAATTGTCGATGTTGTGGCTTGATTTTTGAATGGAGTATGTTCATGGATTTAAAAGAATTTTATTTTCAAAATATAAAGGAATCCGAATACCATTATCGTTTTCTGGAATCTGTTAAAAAGGTAAATTATACATATAATATTTTTTATGGTGAAGAAGAAACTCAGAATTATCAATTTGAGATTTATGATGTTGAAGAAGCAATAACGAAATTTAAAGAACTGTGTCAGCCAGATGTTGATTTTTCAGGTGAAAATAAATGTTGGTTTTATCTAATAACATATTATCTACATATGCTCGGTTATGAGATAAAAGAGTTTCCTAGAATACTAGCAAGACCCCCTGTTGATCCAACAGACTTTACATATAGAGATATTAGAAATCGAATTATTGCTCTAGGTGGAGATGATAATGGAACTGTTCGTTATGCGACTAGAAGAACCTTTGTAGCAGATCTGACATTTGAGCAAAAGTCTTGTAATATTGAAGTGAACGATTCTATAAATCAGAAATTTATTGAAATTTCTACTAGACAGGCATCTTTCAATAGTATGCATATAGATGAAAAAATTGCTGAGATTGCAAACCTTATTGAAAACCTGTTGAAACAAGATGGAAAATTTATCACACCAGAATATGAAGATGTATGTTGTGGCTTCATTGACGATACGATAGTAAAGAATTATAGAAAGAAAATGCAGTGCTTTAGACATTGCACAGATGAAGCAATAGAGGAAAGAAAGACATACTCCGAAGAACAAAAAAAATTCCTTGTTGATTATGGACTTACAATGGTAAAAGCTATTCATGAATTGGTGAAATAAAGAATAGTAACATAGGCAGCTAGTAGGAACATTTTAAAGCAGTATTTATGTGCTACAAGAACAGAAATAGAGAATCCAAGTTATAAATTAATTAAAAGTGATAGCATACAGTTATGCATATTTGTTTGTAAATATACATAACTGTATTTTTTATTACGGGCAGGGCTCTTCGGGGTTCTGCCCTTTTTCTCTTTTTCCAGACCGAAAGACCACCTGCTGGAAAAGAACAAAGAAAACCAGAAAGGATGTGGTGACTTATCATTATAGGAATTGACCATGGATATTATGCCATCAAAACTCCCCATGTGTGCTTCCCGACAGGATTGACCGGGTATGATTACGAGCCGTACACCATGCAGAATGTCCTGCAGTACAATGGGAAATTTTATGTGTGTGGAACCGGGCGGCAGACGCTGGTGAGAAGCAAGACTTCCAATGACAATTATTATCTTTTGACAATGGCAGCTATTGCTCAGGAAATCCGCTATCGCCGGGGAGAGAGGAAAACAGATGTGGTTCTGGCAGCCGGCCTCCCACTGGCAAGTTTTGGCAGGGAGAAAAAAGGTTTCCGGGAATATCTGTTTCGGAAAGAGCAGCCTCTGCGTTTCCGGTACGAGGATGAGAGCTATGAGATCCGGATTCAGGATGTAAAACTGTTCCCACAGGGATACTCTGCCCTGGCTCTTCACCCGGAATGTGTTCGGGATGAGCCTTCTGTTCTTCTCGCAGATATCGGTGGCTGGACCGTAGACCTGATGCGGCTGGACAACAGTGTTCCAAATGCCGCTACCTGCCGCAGCCTGGAACTTGGTGTGATCCGGTGTGTGGATGAGATCACCGAGCAGGTACGCAGAAATACCGGACTGTCTGTAACGGATATTCAGATCGAACGTGTTCTGAACGGCCAGAGCTGCAGCATGGACCCGGCCGCAAAAGAAATCATTGTCCGGCAGGGAAGACTCTACACGGAGAAAATACTGTCTGCAATTATGGAAGCCGGGTTCGATCTGAAGGCAATTCCGTCCGTGATCATGGGCGGCGGAGCCAGCATTCTGAAACGGCACGTGACACCGCAGGACAGGCTGTGTCGGCAGATTTACCTGACAGACATACACGCCAATGCTTCCGGCTATGAGCGGATTGTGGGGCAGATGTGCGCGAAGTAAAGAGACCCGTTTTCTCGTTCCGCCTGAACCTTGATAACCCAGATCACAAAAAGGCATGGGAGATCCTGCAAAGTGTTCCAGATGGACAGAAGAGCAGCTATCTGGTTCAGGTGATTTTAAAAGATCAGGAAAACAACCAGCTGGAGAAAAGCATCCGGCAGGCAATCCGGGAAGAACTGGCAGGTGTTTCCATTTCTGGCTCCGGGGAGAGGGTTTCAAAAAAGGAAGAAATCCCGTCCCAGATGCTGGATTTTCTCTCCGGGCTTGAGGATGCATTCTGAAAAAGTCAAGTCTTTCCTGGTGATAAAATAGCCAAATTTCAAGCAGTCAAATTAGTATAAATCACGGATTTTTGAAAGGGGTGATGCCTATTGAATGTTATTGGATCTGCATCCTTTGGGAGCTTTTGAGAGCCTCATATTCGTTGGGTATTGTGAATAGCTTTCTGTCATGTTTTAGGGTATGTTGTATGTAGAAAAAAGAAAGGAGAACGAACACAATGGAGATGAAAAACATATGCGGAAAAATTCCGGTAGAGCTGCATGAAAAGCTAAAACTGGAAGTCGAAGAGTTAGGAATCAGCATACCAAAATACCTTGAAATGGTAATCGAAGAACACATGACAAGAAAAGGAGAAAAGACGAACATGGCAGATTTAAGAACAGTAGCAGTACAGGTAACCGAGGATTTATTTTCCAGACTGAAAGCAGTCCTCGCCAGGAATGGCATGAAACAGAAAGACTTCTTAATCGGGCTTATCGAAGATGCAATCGAAAAAGAAGAAGCCAAATGGAAAGCAGAGTCAGAGGAAGCCGAAGAAACAGAAATGGAAGATCCTGAGACTGCGAAATCAGAACCGGATGAAGAGTCAGCAGAACCTGAAGCAGAAGAGCCTGAGACAGAAGCACTGGAAGCTGAAACAGACGGAGAAATGACAGAACCGGACGAAGCTGAAGCAGATGAAGAGCCGACAGAGCCAGAAAACGAAGAGCCAGCGGAAGCAGAGCCAACAGAACTGGAAACCGAAGAAGCAGAAGAATCTGAGCCAGAGGAAGCGGAATCAGAAGAATAGACATCACAAAACAGAAACCAAGAGACGGAAACGGTGCAGAGAAATCTGCACTGTTTTTTTCACAGCGAAGGGAGGCTGATAGCCGGAACAATTCGATTTTTTGACCTGTTCAGTGGAATCGGAGGATTCCGAGAAGGGCTGCACAGGGCAGGGGGCTTCACCTGTGTCGGACACTGTGAAGCAGATGCATATGCAGACCACAACTACCGGGTGCTGTTTGATACGGAAGGAGAGTGGTTCTGCAATGACGCAAGAAATATTGAAACAGAACGAATGCCGGACTTTGATCTTTTATGTGCGGGATTTCCTTGCCAGGCATTCTCAATCGCTGGACGAAGGGAAGGATTTGCCGATGCAAGAGGAACCCTTTTCTTTGAAGTTGCCAGACTGGTTGCAGACAAACGACCTGCGTATTTTCTCCTTGAAAACGTACCCGGTCTGCTTTCGCATGACAAAGGGCGGACGTTTCACACCATCCTCAGTACGCTATCTGAACTGGGGTATCATGTCGAATGGAAAGTGCTTAACAGCAAGGATTTCGGAGTCCCCCAGTCAAGGAAGCGGGTGTATATTGTCGGATATCTTGATGGAAGATGTGCCGGAAAAATATTACCTTTCCCAAAAGCAAATGGAACAGCTCTTATACAAGTCCATGCTGGCAAACAGGGAGAAAGAGTCTACGCAGAAGAAGGACTGAGCTGCACGCTGACCAGCGGGGCTGGTGGTATGGGCGGCAAGACCGGATTATACGAAGTCGGTATCCCAATCAAGGAAAACACCCGAAAAGGATACAAGATGGCCTACGAGGGGGACAGCATCGATCTCGGATATCCGGGAATCAACAGCCGCAGGGGAAGAGTCGGGCATGAGATCGCCCATACCCTGACGACCGGAAACCAGCAGGGAACACTGCATTTTGTAGATATCTCCCCTCTGCCGCTGGTGACAGACGTTGCAAGATGTCTGAATACCAGACAGGATTCCAGCATCCATAACCACAGGGGCGAAAGTTCCGGGGTGCTGGTGGAAGAACCGCCAAGGGCAGTGCTGACACCGGCCAGGGAAAAAGTCCGCCAGAATGGAAGAAGGATGAAAGAACCGGAAGAGCCAATGTTCACCATTACGGCAACTGACCGTCATGGAGTGATTTACCACGGCAGAATCCGCAGGCTGACGCCAAGGGAGTGTCTGCGGCTGCAGGGATACCGGGATGGTCAGATTTCCAAGATGGAAAAAGAAACATCGGATAACCAGCTTTACAAGCAGGCCGGTAATGGTGTCACTGTCAATGTCATTGAAGCAATAGGCAGAAATTTGAAAGCAGTAGATGAAGAGATCCAAAGCGGCTCACCTGTTCCAGAAGCGAAGGGTGGGTGAAGCAGATCGACCTAAAAGACCAGTATTTTGGTACAGAGATTGAGATGACAGGTATCAGCCGCTATGATGCGGCTGTTGCGATTGGAAGAATGTTCGGAACAGAGCCATATCATATCCGTTCTTACGATTCCTGGTGTGTAAAAGATTCAGATGGAAAAACGTGGAAATTTTCAAGGGACAGCAGTATCGACTGTGAAAGGCTGGCAAATGGTACTGTAATAGATGCCGATGGAGATTATTCGACAGAAATGGTATCCCCGAAATTGGAATATTCGGAAATGGGGAAACTCCAGGAAGTGGTGCGGTGTGTCAAAAACGCAGGTGCTTTTGTCAATTCATCCTGTGGCATGCATGTCCATGTGGACGCATCCAATCATACACCAAGGAGTCTGAAAAATGCACTGACGATCATGTACTGCAAAGAGGATATTCTGTTCAAAGCCTTAAATGTACAGACGAGAAGGGAAGATGAGTATTGTCAGAAAGTCCGTCCTATGGTAGTGGAGAAGATCCGCCGGATGCCAAACAGCACCATCACGATGGAAAAATTCAAAAGGGCATGGTATGAGGGAAATGACGGAAGCTCCGAGCATTACAACTGGACAAGGTATTATGCCTTAAACCTACATGCTGTTTTTTCCAAGGGAACACTGGAATGGCGTTGTTTTGAAAGCACCCTCCATGCAGGAAAAGTCCGGTCAAACATTACGCTGGCACTTGCCATATCCGCACAGGCGGTCAACCAGTCCTGTACCCATGCCAAAAAGACGGAGATCGGGGATAACCCGGCATTTACATTCCGTACCTTTTTGCTCCGTCTCGGACTAATCGGGGACGAATACAAAAATGTGCGGAAGCATCTGCTTGCTAACCTCGACGGCGATAAAGCATGGCGGTATGACAAAAGCACATATGCCTGTCTGCAGAAGCCAGGACGGACAGAGGACGCAAGATAACAGAATAATGAGAACAGACAGGCCGGGTGGGAACATCCGGCTGTTCTTATGAGAAATGAAGAAAAATAAGAAAGAGGTAGAAAACATGAAGAGCAAATATCGATTCAGGCGGATCCTTTCAGGGGTGATGGCGGCAGTCACCATCTTATCCACGGTCATTTCACCGTTGACCGTTTATGCTTCGGAAGAGCCGAAAACGGCAGAACCGCCAGCTTATGAATCCGTAAAGGATCTGCTGGATGAAGAGGAAGTGGTAAAAGCCAACGATCTGGAGCTGGAAGTCGGACAGGAGTTTGATGTTTCCAGTGACCGCACGAATCTGGAAATTAAGGACGAAAGCAAAGTCAAAGTGATATTCCAGAAAGCAGAGAATGACGCCGGGGAGAACTTCAGCACCAGCCATGCAGACACTTACCATGCCGTTTATTATGTGGAGCCAGTCAACCAGAACCACCCGGTTTATCAGATTGGGAGAAATCTGATCGTAAAAGAGCCTGTGACAGCAGCTCAGAGTGAACCGCAGACAGAACAGGCAGTTACCGAAGAGGATACAGGTTCTGATGATGAGGAAGCTGCCTCGCAGGAAGAAACTGAGACAGTGCCTGTAGAGACAGAAATTGTTGAGCCGGAGACAGCTGAATCTGAAACAGAGGAAGCGGAGACAGAAGAACCGGAAGAAACAGAATCCGAATTTCAGGATGGACTTTCTGAATCCGAGTTTGATGCCGCATTAGAGGAATCCGAAACGGAAAATACAACCGATGCAGAATCCGGGCTGACACTCAGCGATGTTCTGGAGCAGGCAGGGGAACAGGATATTGACCTGATAGCAATGGAAGATGGGGAAACCGTTTCATTCACCGCAGTCAATACCAGTACAAGAGCAACCCAGGACGTGAATGTGACAAGAGGGACTGCATACTATTATGCAGACTACGGTTTGGGCTCCTATGTAACCTATAAATATACCGTTAAATTTGGAAATGTGTCTGCAACTGCCTACTGTGTGCAGCCATCCAAAGCGGGACCTGGGGATGGTGTTTACAAGATCACCAAACTGGGTGACAGCAAAGCACTGGCAAAAGTGTGCTACTACGGTACCAAAGCATCCGGTGAAAATGGATTTTTTTCTGAGAAACATCCTGATTTTTCAGCCGGAAAACAGTTTATCATTGTCCATCTGGCAGCATCCTATGCAAATAACAGCGGTGACGCTTTTTCTGGTACGAATGCAACCGGACAGGCTCTGGCAATGGAACTCTACAATTACTGCATGAGCCAGCCGGAGATCCCGGAAGTGGACATGAGTTTCTCCAATGCAGATGTTACCGCATATATCAGTGGCAACAGCCAGAGAACAGAAGAGATCACCTTCAAGGCATCCGAACTGCAGACCATCACCATGAAACTGCCGTCCGGTGTCAGACTGCATAATGTGACAACCGGAAAGACCAGCAGTGTAGGTGCATCCGTGGAAATCTGCGGCGGTACCAAATTTTATTTATCCGCACCGCTGACACAGGCTGTGGATGTCAAAGGGGAATGGTCTTCCACCATGAAAGGAAGCATCATCAAAGACTACTCCGCTTATAAGATCACCACCGGAAGCGAGACACAGGACCTTGCCCTGGTATTTGGCGAGGGCGTGACCGATGAGAAATATGTGGATTTTAAAGTTTCATGGGTAAAACAGGCAACTCTAGAAATCGTAAAAAAGGACCGCAAGAGCAACAAAGCCATCGCAGGTGCAGTCTATGGCGTTTACAGTGACAAGGACGGAAAGAACCTGATCACGAAGATGCCGGCCACAGATGACAACGGAGCTTCCAGCGTTACGATCACAAAAACACAGGATACCGTATACCTGAAAGAGATCTCCGTACCAAACGGATACCTGCTGGACACTAAGGCTTACGATGTGAACCTGGTCATCGGCGGCACTGTAAAACAGACCGTTACTGATGCTGAACAGATGGCAAGCCTGACTGTTTATAAATTAGGGGAAGTTCTGACTGGGGCAAAGGTAACTGATGATGGTGTTTCCTTTGTTTATACCGAGCAGAAACAGAAAGGTGCGGTTTATAACGTTTATGCCGCGTCGGACATTGTATCCGCAGACGGAACAGTAGTCTACAAAAAAGGCGCATTAGTCAAAGCCGGACTTACCACCGGAGATGACGGAAGTGCCACACTGGATAATCTATATCTGGGGAAATATGTAGTAAAAGAAATGCAGGCACCACAAAATCTGGTATGCACAGGCGAAAGCCAGGAGATCACCCTTTCCTATGCTGGAAGCAACGTAGAAAAGGTCATGGGAAGCGTGACATTCAAAAATGACCGCCAGAAAGCAAGCGTAAGTGTATACAAGCAGGATAAGGAAACCAGGAAATACCTTCCGGGCGGCACTTATGGTCTGTATGCCGGAAATGACATCAAAGCAGCGGACGGAACCATTGTGGTCAAGAAAGATACTCTCATTGAGAAAGCAGTGACCGGAATAGACGGAAAAGCCGTATATCAGGCAGACCTGCCGATAGCCAACAGCTACTACATGAAAGAGCTGGGTGCACCAGCTGGATATGTGAGAAACGGCGAGGATGTGTACTCCTTTACCTTCCAGTACACAACAGACAAAGAGGCAACGGTTTCTTTCAACCATACGTTCCAGAATGAGCGGATCAATGCGAAGATCAAACTGGTAAAAGAGGATTCCGAAACCGGAAAGACCGCACAGGGAGATGCAACCCTTGAGGGTGCTGTTTACGGATTGTATGCCCGTGAAGATATCGTACATCCAGATGGACAGACAGGTGTTCTTTACCCGGCAGGAACACAGATTGCAACCCTGACTACGGATACAGAGGGAAATGCAGAAGTCGCAGACCTCTATCTCGGAAAGTATTACGTTAAAGAACTGACTCCGCCTGTCGGATATCTGGCAGACCCGGGAGAACATGATCTGGAGTGTAATGACGAGGGAGATCTGGTTCAGACGGTAGAACGTACCGTAACTTCTCTGGAAGATGTGATCAAACAGCCGTTTCAGGTCATCAAAGCCGCCAACAACGGAAAGACCGATGCCGATCTGTTAAAAGGTGTGGGATTCAGTGCATATCTGGAGAGCAGCCTGAAGAAAAATAAGGACGGTTCCTATGATTTTACATCCGCTACTCCGGTCGTGCTGACTGCAGACGGACAGACAGAAATGTTCACGGATGAGCGTGGATATGCATGCTCCATTCCGCTTGCATACGGGACTTACATTGTAAGAGAAACCACCACACCGCACAACTTCAAACCAGTTGATGATTTCAAAGTTGTGATTTCAGAGAACAATCCAGAGAAACCGCAGGTATGGCGTGTGCTTCTGGACGAAGAGTTTGAAGCAAAATTAAAAATCGTCAAAAAAGATGACGAGACAAAGAAATCTGTTCTGGTTCCGAATACTGAATTTAAAGTATACGATCTGGATAACAAGAAATATGTAGAACAAGTGACTACTTATCCATCCACTACGGTACATAAATCCTATTTTACGGATGAAAACGGATACCTGATCCTGCCACAGAATCTGGCTTGTGGAAATTACCGCATCGAAGAAGTGACTGCACCAGATGGATATACCCACAGCACCAATACCGTGGAAATCAAGGTAGACAGTGATACCGCATACCAGGAAGATCCGGTCAGCGGTGACCTAATCATCGAGGTGGATTTTGAGAACCACCCAGCTAAGGGCAGACTGACCATCCGCAAAGAAGGCGAAGTAGTCAAAGGTTTTGATAAAGACTTTACTTATGAGGAAGCCAGCCTTGCAGGAGCCGTGTTTGAAGTTTACGCCTCCGAGGATATCTATACCGCAGACCATCAGACAGATGAGAACGGCAACCGTTATCTGGAATATGCCAAGGACACACTGGTGGCAACGGTAACGACCGATGAAACCGGAAGTGCCGTAATCGAGAATCTTCCGCTCGGAAAATACCGTGTAGAAGAGAAAAAAGCACCGGAAGGATACACCTGGAATGCCAAAGGAGAAAAGGTAACCTTTACCTATGCCGGACAGGATACCCCGGTTGTAGACGAAGAAGTGACATTTACCAATGAACGCCAGAAGGTAAGCATCACCGTGGAAAAACAGGATGCAGAAACCGGAAGCGTGGTAGCTGGAGCCGTCTTTGGTCTTTATAATAAGAATGAGATCAAATCCGGTGACAATGTAATCGTGAAAGCGGACACCTTATTACAGGAGATTACAAGCGATGAAAAGGGACAGGCACACTTCACCCTGGACCTGCCGCTTGGAACTTATTATGTAAAAGAAATTTCTGCACCGGACGGTTTTGTATCCTCTGATGAGGTACTGGAATTTGATGCCACCTATCAGGGACAAGACATCCAGACCATTAAACTGAAATCGATTAAGAAGAACCAGCCGACGACCATCGAGGTGACAAAATCCGATCTGACAACAGGCGTGGAGTTGAACGGAGCATCCCTTTCTGTTCTGGATGAGGATGGAAACGTGATCGACAGCTGGACTTCCGTAAAGGATGAGCCTCATGTGATCAAATATCTGACTGTTGGAAAAACCTATATCCTCCGTGAATCCCTTGCACCGCTTGGTTATTTAAAGACTACGGATGTGAAATTCACCATCGAGGATACCGCAGAAATACAGAAAGTGGAAATGCAGGACCATGTACCGAAAGCACTGCTGATCGTAAACAAGAAGGGCGAATTTCTCGATAAGATCACCCTGCTGGATAACGTCAAAGGTGTTGTGGAACATTTCTTTGAGTACATTACAGGAAGCCTGACAGACGTTACCTTCGAAATCCGTGCTGCCGAAGATATCAAAGCAGCTGATGGCGTAAGCCCGGACTATTATTCCAAGGACGAACTGGTAGCAACTGTAACTACCGATGCAAACGGTGTTGCAGAAGTATCTGACCTTCCGGTTGGAAAATATTATGTCAAAGAGGTAGGCACAGCATATGGTTATATCCTGGATGAAGAACCACGATATGTAGATCTTTCCTACCGCGATCAGGATACCCCGGTTGTCGTATACGATGAGGACTGGCAGAACAACCGCCAGAAGGTGAAAGTGAACGTCCTGAAGAAAGAAAAGGATACCGACCGTGTATTAAAAGGCGGCATCTTTGGATTGTACACTAGGAACGACATCCTGTCCGCATCTGGAAAGGTGCTGATGGAAGCAGATACCCTGATCGAGTTAAAAACAACAGATGTAGATGGAAAGATTTCCTTTATTGCAGACCTGCCGATTGACGGAACCTATTATGTGAAGGAGCTGTATGCACCGGATGGATTTGTTACCACCGGAGAAGAACAGGAATTTGTTTTTGAGTACCAGGGAGACAAAGAAGCAGAAGTGTCCTATGAGTTCGTATTTGAAGATGAGCCGACAACCGTGGAACTTTCCAAAACCGATCTGACCACAGGCGAGGAACTGCCGGGAGCCAGATTACAGCTGACGGATGAAAACGGGGCTGTTGTTGAGGAATGGACATCCACCAAGGAGCCGCACATCATCAAAGAATTGGTTGTAGGAAAATCGTACACCCTGACAGAAACCAAGCCGGCCGATGGATATGCCACTGCGGAAAGCATCACATTCACCGTGGAGAATACTGTAGAGATCCAGAAACAGGTAATGGAAGATGATGTGACCAAAGTGGAGATCAGCAAAACGGATATTACCGGAGATAATGAGATCGAAGGAGCCAAACTGACCATCACAGATGAAAATGGCAATATCGTAGAAACCTGGACTTCCGGTAAAGAGCCGCATTATATCGAAAAACTTCCAATCGGTAAATACACCCTGAAAGAAGAGCAGGCTCCAAACGGTTATGTCGTTTCGGAAGAGATCACCTTCGAGGTGGCAGACACCGCAGAGATCCAGAAGGTAGCCATGAAAGATGATACCGCAAAGGGACGTCTGATCATTGAGAAAACGGACAAGGATACCGGAGCTGCACTGAAAGGTGCGGAATTTGAATTGAGGGATGCCGATGGCAAAGTGGTAGAAACCCTGACCACTGATGAAAACGGTCATGCAACCAGCGGACTGCTTGCAATCGGAACTTATAAGGATGGCAAATTTGATAAGGTAGCCATTTATTATCTGGTTGAGACCAAAGCACCGGAAGGATATCAGATGGATGAGACCAAGCATGAAGTGACATTTACTTATGTAGATGACAAAACCCCAGTGATTGAAGTCATCCAGAAAGTGACGAACGAGAAGCTGCCGGAGGACACCCCGTCTGTAAGTAACCCGAAAACAGGCGATGACACCAACCTCTGGTTTCCGGCCCTGTGCCTAATCCTTTCCACAGGCGGTCTGATCGGCATGGGTGTGGCATCCAGAAGAAAGAAGAAAAAAGGGGGCAGATAGGCTGAAACAATTATATTTTGCGTATGGAAGCAACATGGATCTGGACCAGATGGCATATCGGTGTCCACAGGCGGAGATGGTAGAAACCGTCCGCCTGGAGGGGTATCGGCTGACCTTTGCAGCCGCAGGAAGCGGTCTTGCCACCATCTTCCCGGAAGAGGGAAGCCATGTGGACGGCGTCCTCTGGTCACTGACCGGGGACTGCGAAAAGAGCCTAGATCTTTATGAAGGCTATCCTGATTTTTACGACAAACAGGAAATCACCGTCAAGAATAAAGGCGGAAGAGAGATCAAAGCCATTGTCTATATCATGACAAAAGATTACATGCAGAACTTTAATCCGCCCGGACGGTCGTACCTGACCGGAATCTTAAAGGGCTGCAGACAGAACCAGATTCCGACAGAGCCGATCCTGAAAGCAGCCAGAAAACCGCCTGTGCCGGGACAGACGCAGAAAAGCCAGCCAAAGAAGCAGAGGAAAGCCGGACAGGAACGATGAAAATCGCGAAAAAACTTTTTCAAACGGTATGCCTTGCAGCACTTTTCTTAAGTGCCGGGTTCCTGCTTTACCATATGGTATATCTCCCAATGGAGAACAAAAAGCTGGTGGCAGAGCTGAAAGGGAATTTCCCGGAGCCGGAAGCTCCGGGAGCCTCAGGATCTGAAAAGAAAGACCAACCAGCTGGGAGAAAATGCCCGGTGGCTGCGGTAGACCTTGTTTCTCTCCAGGAACAATACCCGGATGTGCAGGGATGGCTGACCATACCGGATACCGGGATTGATTACCCGGTGCTTCAGTCCGAACAGGAGAATGGGGAGTTTTACCTGAAACGGAATTACAAAAAGGAATATGACATCAACGGAAGCCTGTTTTTACAGGCAGACTGTAAAGTGTCCGAAAGCAGGAATCTCATCATTTACGGTCACAACATGAACAGCGGGGCGATGTTCGGAAACCTGGACTTATATGCAGGGGAAGATTATTATAACGCCCATCGTTTTGCTTATCTTCAGACAGAGGACGGCATTCAGGAGTATAAGATTGTCACGGTACTGAAAGCAGACCGGAATCTGTTCCCATTCCAGCAGAAACTTCCAGATGTGGTGGCCGTGCAAGAGTACCTAAAAGTAGCCAAGCGGAGGGAAGTGTTCGAAACCGGAGATGATTACCTGAAGTGTATATACGATAAGGTTTTGACGCTCGTCACGTGTTCATATGAATGGAGCGGTGCCAGGAATATCGTCCTGGCGGTGCCGGTTTCCGGGGCAGTGTGGAGTCAGAAGTGTTCGTAAGTACCCGAAAAGTGCAGAAAATGAGACAAATAATGACCGCATGGACAGGGATGTGTTCAAAACAGGGGAGTATATAAAGGGTGTATGCCAGGTATATTCAGATGGAAAATGTGTTCAAAAGTGGAAACTTTGGTAAATACTCTACGGAATATCAGCGAATGCTCTAACAAAAAGTGTCTGAAAGCCCCCAAAAAGTGTAGAAAATGAGACAAATGATGACCGCACAGACTGGGAAGTGTTCAAAACAGGGGGATTATGTAAGGGTGTGTGTTGGTAGTATTCAGGTGGAAAAAAGTGTCTGAACGTACTAGAAAAGTGCAGAATGTGAGACAGCTCATAATCCAGATCCGGCAGGAAGTGTTCCAAAAAGGAGTGCTTTCTGCTGGATCTATTTAGTTTATAACGAGCAGCGAGTTTTGACTCGTTGGAAAGGATGGTAATAATTATGAAACGATTTTATACAGCAGAATCCGTAACGGAAGGACATCCGGATAAGCTCTGCGACTTAATTGCAGACAGTATTCTGGATGCGTGTCTGAAAGAGGACGAAAATTCCAAGGTGGCCTGCGAAGTGCTGGCTACTAAAGGGAACATCATTGTGGCAGGAGAGATCACCAGCCGATATGAGCCACAGGTGTTTGAAATCGTCAGAAAGGTGTTGGAGAGTGCAGGCTATGAAGCAGATGGAATCCATATGGATGCCCTCATCCACAAACAGAGTCCGGATATCGCCGGGGCAGTGGAACGTTCCAGAGAACGCAGGACAGGAACTGTTTCTGTTCAGAGCGGACTTGCCAATGGAGCCGGGGATCAGGGAATCATGGTGGGATACGCCTGCGATGATACGCCGCAGCTTATGCCGATGCCAGTGGTTCTGGCGAACCGCATTGTAAGAGAACTGTCTGCAAGCCGTAGAAGCGGATATATCATGGGAATCCTGCCGGACGGAAAAGCACAGGTGACCGTGGAATACGAAGATGACAGACCTGTCCGTCTGGATACGGTCGTTGTGTCCTGTCAGCATGAAAAGGAAAAATCCCTTCGGAAGCTGGAGCATGAGATCCGGGAGAAAGTGCTGCGCCCGGCACTCCGCATGCTGCCGCCGGATGAGGATACCAAGATCCTGATTAATCCATCGGGCAGATTTGTGTGCGGAGGTCTGGATGCAGACACCGGACTGACCGGAAGGAAGCTGATGGTGGATACCTACGGTGGTCTGGTACCGCATGGCGGCGGTGCATTTTCCGGGAAGGACTGTTCCAAAGTTGACCGATCCGGGGCGTATATGGCTCGTTACATCGCCAAAAACATGGTGGCTGCCGGACTTGCCAGCCGATGTCAGGTGTCCCTTGCCTATGCCATCGGGGTTGCCCAGCCAGTCATGGTGCAGGTGGATACCTTTGGAACCGGAAAGATTTGTGCGGATGACTGCCTCGCCGCTGCGATTCCTCTGGTGTTTGGGCTTACCCCAAGCCAGATTAGTGACACCCTGCACCTGAAGCGGCCGATCTACCGACAGAGTGCCGTGTTCGGGCATTTTGGAAGAAAGGAATTCCCGTGGGAGAAAACGGATAAGGCAGAGCAGCTCCGGGATACCGTGATGTAATGCCGTGGATTCCGGAAGAAGAGATCAAACGGGCAAGGGA
This sequence comes from Blautia sp. NSJ-140, assembly GCF_022868965.1. NCBI lineage: Bacteria > Bacillati > Bacillota > Clostridia > Lachnospirales > Lachnospiraceae > Blautia > Blautia sp. NSJ-140. The sequence goes on from NZ_JALIFS010000011.1 coordinate 89,623, forward strand.
AATCACCGCCATTGAGTACCTGAAGAAATACCAGCCGAACCGCCTGAAAAAATCTTCAGCCAGAAATGAATGGGAGCTGACAGACCACGATAGCTTTAAAATCAACGAGCTCACCAGCCAGTGGCACTGGAAATCCAGAGATATCGGGGGAACCAGTGCCTTAAATTTCCTGATCCATGTAGATGGGTGTTCCTTTCTGGAGGCAGTGCAAATGCTGAAAGATGAGTATCCCACCTACATCCCTCCGCCTGTGGAGACAAAGCCCAAAAAGCTGTTTGTCCTGCCGCCAGTCAGCCCGGACTGCCGCAGGGTGTTCCGATATCTGAAAGAGCGCGGAATCAGTGGAGAGGTCTTACAGCAGTGTGTTCATCTGGGAATCCTCTATGAGAGCCTGCCCTATCACAATGCTGTGTTCGTAGGCCGGGACGAAAATCAGGTGGCAAGATATGCTTTCCTGCGTGGGATTTACGATGCCAGCGGAAAGGCTTTTAAGATGGAACAGGCTGGAAGCGAAAAGGCATACGCTTTTTGTGTTCCGGCACAAACAGGATGCAGACGGGTTGCCGTTTATGAAGCCTGTGTGGATGTGCTGGCGCACATGACACTGGAACAGGGAAGCCGGGATAAGTACCGTCTGGAGCTTGGCGGGATCAGTGCACCAAAAGAAGGGCAGAGCCAGCGGAGTATGAAAAAGCCGCAGGCACTGGAACATTTTCTGTCCCAGCACCCGGAGATTACCGAGATTGAAGTATGTACCGACAATGACTTTGCCGGACGGTGGGCGTGTGAACATATCCGAAAAGCCTACGAGGGAAACTATCGGATCATCGAGAACCTGCCGGAGATCGAAGGGGCAGACTGGGCAGATATGGCAAAGATGGCTGCCCGAACACCGGAGAAACGGCAGAGAAAGGAAGTGAGGTGATGCCTATCAAAGAAAAAATAGAAGTGGAAATGCTGTCCCCTCTGATGGCAGAGTTTATCCCGGACTATTCAGATATTGTGGATCTGGATGATGCGGAACCATTGGAAGGACCTGACCTGGTGCAGTATCAGCCATCTATAGCAGAAAAGGTTGACGAGATCAACCGGCTCGGTATGCCTGACAACCAGCCATGCAACCTGATTGATTATTTTGACCGAAATAAGGACATTAAGGAAAAAGTGGAACGCATTACAATGGCGGTAAAAGAACAGGATGGTGTTTTATATGGCTGTGCAAACTTGACACTCCGGGAGAATCTGACACCAGAGGAATACCGTGTGGTGGGGCAGTATCTGAGAGGCCAGTACAGCGATGGCTGGGGAGAAAGTCTGGAACAACGGGAGATCAAGGTAGACGGCGGTGAATTATACTTACATTTCTATGTCGGTGCCGGCTCGGATTTCCAGATACAGGTGAAAGCACCAGAAAACGAGATGCAGGAACAGCAGCCGAAACCAAATCCGTCCCGTCCGAAGCTGAAGCTCTTAGGGCATGACGGAAATATTTTCTCAATCCTTGGGGATGCCTCAAGATTGCTCAGATGTGCCGGGATGTCCGAACAGGCCAACGAGATGGCAGACCGTGTCCACAAGAGTGGCAATTATTATGAAGCACTGGGAATCATCAGCGAATATGTGGAAACCGAACTGTCGGATCACCGTGAACAGCGCAGAACAACGAGAAAAGAAGTACCAAAAAAAGAGGATACCTGCCGATGAGCAGTTCCATAGATAGAAGCACTTCCAGAGAAATCTGGGAAATAAGCAAGAGGAAGGATGATGCCTATGGGAAATACCCTGAAACTGGAAGATCTTTTAAAACCGGACTGTCTGCCGGATGAGTCTGCCGGAGGGGAGAACTGGCGTATCTTGCATGGGGATACCTTAAAGCTGGTAAAAGGATTCCAGCCGGGGATTTTTGATGCAGTCGTGACCGATCCGCCCTATGCGTCCGGGGGAACCAAGCAGAATGAACGCAACCGCACCACCAACCAGAAGTATAGCAGCATGAAAGCAGAGAATGCCCTTCCGGACTTTGATGGGGATAACAAGGATCAGCGTTCCTGGACCCACTGGATGGCAGAATGGCTGTACGATGTGAGGAAAGCCTGCAAGAGAGGGGCTCCGATCTGCCTTTTTATTGACTGGAGACAGTACCCGTCTATCACCGATGCCCTTCAGTGGGCAGGCTGGATCTGGAGAGGAACTGCAGTCTGGGACAAAGGAAATTCCCGTCCGCAAAAAGGCAGGTTTCGCCAGCAGGCAGAATACATCGTGTGGGGAAGCAACGGTCCGATGCCAATCAACCGCCCGGTGTCCTGTCTTCCGGGTGTGTTCCGTTATGGGAATCCCCAGAACCGCATCCATGTGACAGAAAAGCCGCTCCAGCTGATGAAGGATGTCATCCAGATCTGCGAGCCGGGCGGCCTGATCTTAGACCCGTTTGCCGGAGCTGGCACGACCATCCTTGCGGCGACAGAGTCGGGCTATCAGGCAGTCGGCATCGAAGTGACGGATGCATATTATAAGCTGGGAAGCGACCGTGTCCGTATCGCACTGGAAGCCGGGGCAGAAGCAGAGAATAAAGAACCACAGTAACCGGATGTCTGCCAGACATCTGAAAAAAGGAAGAAAAGAATCCAGATGTCCACAAGACATCCACAGAGCCGGAATGCTTTGTGGGTGTTTCTTTTTGGAAAAACGCCGGGCAGAGGAAACTTGTCTGGTCAGGAAAGGAGATGGTCGTATTGGAACAGGCACTTGCTTATGTCTGCTGCTCTGCAGAAGAGGGAAAGACCAAAGTACAGCGGTACTGCCGGAAGATCTACGAACTGGGATATGTGCCGATCTGTCCGCAGTACAGCTTTTCCCCATTCCTTGATGATGGGGATGCGGAGGATATGCAGGCTATGCGGAGAATGTCCCATCAGATCTTAAGACGGTGCAGGATGGTGGTCGTCTGCGGAAAAGAGACCACCGGGACGATGAACACGGAGATCAGCATGGCTGACAGACTCCATATCATCTGTACCACGCTGGATGGGTTAAGCAAAATCAAAGAAAACGAATAATTCCGAAAAACGATAGGTTCAGAGGGGACGAAGCAAAATGCGACTGGTTTTGCAAGCATAGCGTTTGGATATCCAAACGCACTTTGGGGAGAACCCCAATCCCCCATATCGAGCCGTAAACAGACGAAAGGAGAACGAAGAAATGTTAGGATTTATACTTGGCACAATGACCGGAGGGGCAATGGGCGTGTTTGCAATGTGTTTACTGATCTCAGGAAAACGGGAGGATGAGGCACTGGAGCGGTGCCGGATGAAACCAAAGGAGATCATTGACCACGGCGTGTGCATCTGTTTTGTAAACAGTCAGGGACAGGAACTGTTCCGGCTTTCAGACGGGGAGAGCCTTGTGCAGAATGCCCCAAATGGAGAGCGGAACGTATCCACCTGCCATTATCTGGATGCAGAATCTGCCATGATCGATGGGAAGAAATGGAACCTTCTGGAATTTGCGAAAGAGATGGAGAAAAGAGGAATCATGCTTGCCCCGATGGAACTGTGCCGGGTACCGAAAAGGGGGTGAGGCCTATATGAAGAAAAAGATTATTGCTGCAGCCGTAGCCATTGGCGTGCTGACAGGATTCCTGATCTGGAAAAACCGTGAAATGTAAGGAAACGATCAATAACCCGTTGGAAAGCAGGTGAAGAGATGAGAAAAAGAAACCATGTGATACCAGTCCGCCTCAATACAAAGGAGCTGCGTTTTCTGGAAGAGCAGGTAGAAAAAAGCGGCCTGTCCCGTGAGGAATACATCCGTTCCATTGTCATGGGCGGCGAAGTCCGGGCAAGACCCTGTGAACATCATACCGAACTTTTAAGGAAAGTATCCGGTCTGTGCAACAATGCCAATCAGCTTGCCCATGTAGCCAATGGATGTGGGATGGCAGGGGAAGAGAATATTCGGGAAATGCTCCGCATGACGAAAGAGACATGGAGGCTGGTCAAAGAGGAATGGTAGCCGATGGCATACACCAGTATCATCCCGGTCAGCCGTCTGGACAATTCCATTACTTACATTCGAAACAAGGATAAGACCACAAAGAAAGGACAAAGTGCCGGCTCTCTGGAAGAAGCTATTCAATATGCAATGAACCGGGACAAGACGGAGCGTTCCATTTTTGAGAATGCCATTGGCTGTGTCTGTGAGACTGCTTATCAAGATATGGTAGATACAAAGAAACGATACAACAAGATGGACGGGGTGCAGGGCTTCCATCTGGTGCAGAGCTTTGCCAAAGGGGAAGTCACCCCGGAACTTGCCCACCAGATTGGCATGGAGCTGGCAGAAAGACTCCTTCAGGGAAAATATGAAGCTGTCATCACCACTCATTTGAACACGGAGCATTACCACAACCATATCGTGTTTAATTCCGTGAGCATGAAAGATGGGAAAAAGTACCATAGTAACAGCAGGAGCTACTACGAGGATGTGCGGAAAACTTCGGATGCCTTATGCCTGAAATACGGCTTATCAGTTATCGAACCGAAAAATGGCAAAGGGAAATCTTATGCCCAGTGGATGGCAGAACAGGACGGAAAGCCAACCTGGAGAACCTCGATCCGTCTGGATATCCGTGATGCGGTGGCAGAAAGCTTCACATGGAAACAATTTCTGGACCAGATGAAGCAGAGAGGATATCAGTGGAAGCTGAATCGGAAGTACATCGCATTGAAAGCACCGGGGATGGAACGGTATATCCGTCTGCGGAGCCTTGGGAAGAATTACTCAGAAGAGAGCATCCGGCAGTGGATCTTACAGCCCAAGAGCAGGACAACTGCTGGAAAAGAAGGAGCTTCCCAGCCCCCGAAAAAGAAGTTAAAAGGGATACAGGCCCTGTACTATTCCTATTTGTATCAGATGGGTGTTCTAAAGCAGAAGCCGAAAAGAATCTCCCCAGTGCTCCGGGCAGATATCCGAAAACTGGATGCCAGGATCGAGCAGATGGAATTTCTTCAGAAGTATCAGATTACCACCCGTGAAGAACTGATGGCATACCGAACCCCGTTGGAAGAACAGGTGCAGGCACTCACAAAAGAACGGAAGCGGCTCTACCGGAGCGAACCGGACAGTGTTAGGATCGGTCAGATCACCGAAAAACTGAGGCCGCTTCGGAAGGATATCCGTCTTTGCATCCGGATCGAACAGCAGTCTAAAGAGATGGAAGAAAAGATGCGTCTGGCAGAGCAGATCCAGAGACAGGCAGAACAGACGGAGAAAAACAGACAACCGAGAACAGAAAGCAGGTGAACAGTATGAATTATGGAGGCGATGCGGCGGATCAGATCGTCCGGTATTCCTTGGACGGCGTGGACCACGGGCTCAGACTTTCGGGTACGCTGGCAAAGCATCTGGCGGTATTTGTTGCCGCCGTATTAAAAGACCAGAAGAAAACGAGGGGCAGAACCCGGATGGTGCGGATGTTAAAGGAGAACAAGCCATTGAAGTTCTTTACTGTGCCGTCTGACCGCTTGCGTGAATTCTGCAGTGAGGGCAGGAAGCGAGGGTTGCTCTATGTGATTATCCGTGATAAAAAGAACCCGGAGATGAGCGAGGTCATGGTCTTTGCGGATGACGCAGCCAAGGTCAACCGGGTTATGGATAAGATGAATCTTGATTTTGTAAGAAGTGAAGTCGGGGAAGCTGTCCATGAGGTAACCGCTGGAATGGAAGCACCGGAAACCGAAACAGTACAGAAAATCGTACAGATGCCAGAGGGCGAGGTGCAGTTTGAGATCAGCGATCTGGACGAAGCATTCCAGGTCGGTGACATGGATTTTTCTCAAGGAGAGAAGAATCAGAATCATCCTGAAAAGGAGTCTTCCGAACCGGAAAATTTTATCCCGGTGCAGGAAGAGGGGGAAGAGAATCTGTCCGGCTTTTCCTTGCACAGCAGAAATATTTCTACCGGGCAGGAAAACGGGACTGATGGAGCAAAGCCAAGGGAACAGGAGCGTCCCAGTGTCCGCCGGGAGCTGGAGAACATCAAACGGGAGAAAGCAGAGGAATCCCAGAAGCGGAGCCGGGAAAAGAACCGTGGACCAAAGAAAACGCAGAAGAAAGCGAGAAATAAACGAAAGGTGAAAGCGAGGTAGAAGATGGACCTGACAAAATTTTTAGGGCAGGACACGCAGGAACCGTCCGCCCAGCGGCTATCGAAAGAGGAATATGCCGCACAGAAAAAGCAGGAGAGGGAAGAAATCTGGGGCATGATCGATGGAAAGGCACAGGAGATCTTCCAGAATGGGGACTCCTTAAAAGGATTCCTTGATTTTATGGGACAGTGTAAGCCACAGAGGACAGACAACCTGTTCCTGCTCTATGCACAGAACCCGGAGATCCGGCAGATTAAGACCTTTGAAAAATGGAAAGAAGAAGGCAAAGTAGTCAAGACCGGAAGCAAGGGATACAACTTCATTGTCGGACAGGAATACGAAAAGGATGGTGTCATCCAGCAGGGATACTCCATCCAGAAAGCCTATGACATCAGCCAGATTCGCACCAAACAGCCGGAAGAGGCGGAGCCAAAACCGATGGACCAGTTGATGGAAGCACTGCTGACCGACAGCGAGGTACGGATTCAGATCGCAGACAACCTGCCGGATAAGGTACAGGCACAGTATATCCCGAATCAGCGGACGATCTATGTCCGAAACGGCATGAGTGAAAATACAACATTCCATTCCATCAGCCGGGAACTGGCGTATGCATCTCTTGACCATCACGATGGAAGCTACAGCCGGGCAGGGGTAGCGGCACAGGCTTATTGTGCGGCGTATGTGACAGCACAGAAATATGGCGTGGATGTCTCCGGCTTTTCCTTTGACAAGGTATGCGAGATGCAGGCATTCGGACAGAAAGATCCGAAAGAACTCCGCTCCTTTATTCAGAATGTAAAGAGCGCAGCCTATTCCATCGGCAAGCAGGTAGACCGCAACCTCGGCAAAAGTGAGCAGGAATTTATGCCCGATGAATTTGCCGTCCCAGAGGAGAAATCAGAGAAACCAGCCAAGAACAAAAAGTCCCCGGAACGCTGATAAAAGGGGTTTTTCCGGCTCTTTTGCAGTAGCTTTCCGGGAGGAAGTGTGGTATGTTGTGGTTGAGAAAAAAGAGGAAAAAAGGAGGCTCGCCTATGACAAGAATGCGATATGTAAAGATGGACCGGATCATGAACCATATGCTGATCCATGCCCTCCGGGAAGTGTTCCGGCAGGAAAAAGAACAGGGGCTTCCGGTGGATACCACACGGGATCTGGTTCTGAAGCTGGCAGAGCAGGAAGAAGGAAAGCTCTACCTGACAGAAGCTGAACACACCAAATCTGTAGAAGCTTTAAACAAGCTCCGGGACACATACCTGAAAAACGGACGCTATTCCGATGGGATCGACAGTGTCCTGTTAAAGATCATGAAATCCAGATACCGCCGCCCATACCGTGGACGGGGAAGATAAAGAAAGGATGTGGTACGAATATACAGAAATATGACACAAGAAAGAATAGAAGCCATGAGGAGAAGATATCCGCCGGGAACAGAGGTCACGCTTAACAGCATGGAGGGGGAGAGTCACATGCCACCCGGCTTAAAAGGTAAGGTGGATATGGTAGACGATGCAGGGCAGATCCACGTAAACTGGGAGAATGGAAGCAGCCTTGCCCTCGTTCCTGGAGTGGACAGCTTCCACATCACGGATCTGCCGAGAGCAGAGAGGCCAAAACAGCAGCCATCCCGGTAACAAACAGCCGGAAGTCAGACTGGGTGATCTGGCTTGCCGGACTGCCTGTCATCTGGTGGGCAGCGATCCTGATTGCGGATGCTATTCAGCCGGGCAGGAATCTTTTTGAGCTGATGGAGGTTCTAACGGAAAAACTGAACCACCCCTTCCAGCTTCATTATACGGAATATACCATCAAGTCGGTGCTGGTCTGCACGTTACTTTACGCAGCCGGGATCGGCATTTTTTATTCCAGCCAGAAGAACTACCGCAGAGGGGAAGAACATGGTTCCGCCAGATGGGGTGATGCCCGGCAGATCTGTAAGAAATACAGCCAGAAGCCGTACTCCCAGAACATCCTGCTGACGCAGAACTTCCGCATCAGCCTGGACACCCACGAGCACCGCAGATGTCTCAACATCCTCGTGGTGGGAGGCTCCGGTGCAGGAAAATCCAGAGGCTTTGCCCTGCCGAACATCATGCAGTGCTGCTGCTCGATGGTCATTACAGACCCCAAAGCCGAGCTGCTCCGAAAGACAGGCGGTCTGCTGGAAAAGAAAGGATATGAGGTGCGTGTCTTTGACCTCATCAATCCCGACACATCTTTTTGCTACAATCCATTCGAGTACGTCCACGATGACAAAGACGTACTCCGTCTCATTTCCAATCTGATACAAAACACCACACCCAAAGGTTCCCAGTCCTCCGATCCGTTCTGGGAGAAGAGCGAGACAGCACTGCTTCAGGCACTGATGCTGTATCTGCTCCATGAAGCTCCGCCGGAAGAACAGAACTTCGCCATGATCATGGAGATGTTAGGCTCGGCACAGGTAAAAGAAGAGGATGAGGACTACGAGTCCCCTCTGGACATTTTGTTTGACCGTCTGGAGATGCGGGACCCGGACAGCATTGCCGTCAAGCAGTACCACATTTACAAGCAGGCGGCAGGAAAGACCGCCAAGTCCATCCTGATCAGTGTTGGTGTCCGTCTGGCAGCCTTCAACCTGCCGCAGATCGCCAAGCTGACCAATACCGATGAACTGGATCTTTCCAGCATGGGCGAAAGAAAAGTTGCCCTTTTCTGCTGTATTCCGGATGCGGACACCTCTTTGAATTATCTGGTAGGTATGATCTACAGCCAGCTTTTCCAGACTCTTTATTATATGGCAGACCGTGTGCATGGCGGTGCCCTCCCGGTTCCGGTCAACTGCATCATGGATGAGTTTCCAAACGTATCCCTGCCAAATGAGTTTGAGAAGATCCTGGCAACCTGCCGTTCCCGTTCCATTTACTGCAGCATCATCATCCAGAACATGAGCCAGCTAAAGGCTCTGTTCAAGGACTCCTGGGAAAGTCTGGTGGGCAACTGCGATGAGTTTTTGTACCTGGGCGGCAATGAAAAAGAGACACACAAATATGTATCAGAATTACTGGGGAAAGAAACCATAGACACCAACACCTACGGGCAGACCAAAGGAAAATCCGGCAGCTACTCCACCAACTTCCAGCAGAGCGGAAGGGAGCTGTTACAGCCGGATGAAGTCCGTATGCTGGATAACCAGAATGCACTTCTGTTTATCCGCGGGGAACGGCCCATACTGGATGCCAAGTATGACCTGATGAAGCATCCCAACATCCGGTATACCGAAGACGGCGGTGCCGGCCCGTTCAACTATGCGAAAGCACCGCTGGCACATGACGATTTTACCTTTGACGAAACAAGATATAACGACTACGAACTGCTTCTGGATGAGGACATCATCGGGGAGCTTTTTTGATTGGAGGAATGCCGATGAATTTACTGAAAAATAAGAAACACACAGAAACCAGGAAAGAGACCGCACCGCTGAAGATGAAGAGAGGGCAGAAGAAACTGTTTGCTCTGTATGCAGTCATGGTACTGTCGATCTGCATTGGGGCGACCTGCGTTTATGCCGCAGGCGATCCGCTGACCGTAGTCAATAACCTGTCCACGTTTATCTTTTCCCTAATCCGTGCCATTGGCCTGATCCTGCTGGGATTTGGTATCGTGCAGGTCGGCCTGTCCTTAAAGAGCCACGATCCGAGCCAGAGGGCAAACGGATTTCTGACACTGGCAGGCGGTATCATCATTACTTTTGCAAAAGAGATCCTGGACCTGATCATGGGATAGGAGAAGAGACCAGAAGGGGAGCCATGCGAAATGCCGGCTCCCTGTTCACTTTTGCAGGATGGGAGGTGAAACTGTTTGAGTAATAACTGGATCGTACAGAATCTAAATTCTGCCTTGCAGACCTGGAGCGATAAGCTGGCTGAGATCTGGACACTGCTGACGCAAAGCCCGGAGAATTTCAAGGGCGGGGCGATCTGGAGCGTGATGACGAACATCAATGGTGGACTGAAAGCCATCGGGTACGGCCTGCTGGTTCTGTTCTTTGCGGCGGGGCTTGTGAAAACCTGTGGGAGCTTCACGGATATGAAAAAGCCGGAACATGTAGTGAAAGCCTTTATCCGTTTTGCACTGGCACAGGGAGCCGTCATGTCCGGCATGGAGCTTCTGACGGCAATTTTTTCCATTGTGCAGGGAATCGTGGCAAATATTATGTCCCATTCCGGGATGGCAGGTGGAACGGTGACGGAACTGCCCTCAGAGATTGTGGACAAGATCGAAGCAGTCGGGATGCTGGAATCCATCCCTTTGTGGATCGTAACCCTGTTAGGCAGCTTGTTAATTACCGTGCTTTCCTTTGTGATGATCCTGACTGTATATGGAAGAATGTTCAAGCTGTATATGTACACAGCCATCGCACCGATCCCGCTGGCAACCTTTGCCGGGGAACCAACCCAGTCTGTAGGGAAGAACTTTATCCGTTCCTACGCCGGGGTATGTCTGGAAGGTGCCATCATCGCACTGGCCTGCATCATCTTTTCGGTGTTTGCGGCGAGTCCGCCGGCCGTCGGGGATACCAGTCTGTCTGCTGTGACGATTGTCTGGAACTACATCGGGGAGCTGGTCTTTAACTTACTGGTACTGGTCGGGGCAGTGAAGGCATCTGACCGGATCGTAAAAGAAATCATGGGATTATAGGAGGCAGAAAGGAATGGAAGAACCAAAGAAATTAATTTATGACAGTGGAGAGCAACCAGAGGAAGTATTCTTAGTGGTTCAGACAGTGGTTCACTATTTGAGCGACCGTCTGCAAAGTGCCGCTGGATTTATGATCTTTGCTGATAAACGGATGGAGTTGGGAAATCATTTAAGAAAAATGCCGATGGGTTACTTTACATCGGGGAATATTGGCAAAATCAGCTCTGTTCTCAGTACGGATATGGTATTCATTGAGGAAGTTTCTATGAGTACCATTGGCAACATGATGAGCTATATGCTGTCTACTTTTGTTTTATCTGTTTTTATGTTCGTACTGGATTGGAGACTTGGGCTGATTGCGGTAATCATTACCTTGCTGGCATCACTGGTTGCAAAATATATGAATAAGGTTTCCTTCAAGGAGGCTGTCGGGCGTCAAAACCAAAGCGAGAATTTGACGGATGCGGTCTTGTCTTTTGCTGAAGGAATTGGGGTTATCAAAAGTTACAATCTGCTCGGAGAAAAATCTGACGAATTAACGGAAAACTTCAAAAAATCAAGGGATGTCAATACGAAGTTTGAGCAGAAAATGACACCGTGGACCACTGGCTTAAACATTCTCTATGGCGTGGGTATTGCCGCTATCTTCGGTTTATCCGTTTTTTTACATCAGGAAGGCGTACTCTCCCTGGCTTATCTTTTGGGCGTGCTGCTGTTTGTCTTTGATCTCTTTGGACCTCTGAAAGCTCTTTATGGAGAAGCAACCCGACTAACCGTTATGAACGCTGCCCTTGATCGTATTGAAGCGGTATTGGATGAACCGGAACTTTCCGACAACGGCAAGCAGCATATTCCGGCTCAGGCACAGCCGGGACAGCCGGAAGTCCTGTTCAACGATGTTACATTTGCTTATCAGGATAAAGAGGTTCTGCATCATATCAGTTTTGCCATGAAGAAAAATTCTATGACAGCGCTGGTTGGACCGTCCGGTAGCGGTAAGTCCACCATTGCAAACTTGCTGGCGCGACTTTGGGATGTAAAATCCGGCAATGTGACGATAAGGGGCGTGGATATTCGCAATGTACCTCTGTCGGAATTGATGGATCAGATCAGCATGGTATTCCAGCGCGTGTATCTGTTTCAGGACACCATTTACAACAATATCATCATGGGAAAGCCGGATGCCACGGAAGAAGAAGTCTATGAGGCTGCCAGAAAAGCCCGCTGCTATGATTTCATTATGGCTTTGCCCGACGGATTCCAAACGGTGGTTGGTGAGGGCGGTGCAACACTTTCCGGCGGCGAAAAACAGCGTATTTCGATTGCCCGCTGTATTCTGAAAGACGCGCCTATTGTCATTTTGGATGAAGCTACCGCAAGTGTAGATACGGACAATGAAAGCTATATTCAGGAGGCTATTTCCGAATTGGTGAAGGGAAAGACCCTGCTTGTAATCGCTCACCGCCTAAATACCATCCAGAACGCCGATCAGATTTTAGTTATAGACAACGGCCAGATTGCACAGCAAGGAACCCATGAGGAACTTTTGAAACAGTCTGGTATCTATCAGGATTTTGTCAATATCCGAAAGAGTGCGGCTGGCTGGAGTCTTGCTTAATGACGAAAGGAGCTGCCTATGAAACTTCATACTGCCGGAGAGGATTATTTGGAGGCCGTGCTTATACTTCAAAAGAAGCTCGGTATGGTGCGTTCCGTGGATGTTGCTCGGTACATGGAGGTTTCAAAACCCAGCGTATGTTACGCAGTAGGAACTTTGCGAGAGGGCGGTTTTTTGACAATGGATGAAAAGCATTATCTGCACCTGACAGAACTTGGCCGGGATATGGCTGAAAAAATTTACGAACGCCATTGTTTTTTTACTCATCAACTTATATCCGTTGGAGTTAATCCACAAATTGCAGAAGTTGATGCTTGTCGTATGGAACATGCAGTCAGTGATGAAAGTTTTCAAAAACTGAAAGAGCATGCGATGAGAGAGATTGCTTCACAAAAAATTGACAATATATTTGATGATTTTCCTGTGAAGAAGTAGAAAATGTTGCTTTGCTAAAATAGATTAAATATGAAAGACACAAAATACAAGATATTAGCATATTTTGACAATCAATCATATCGAAAACTATTCAATGAGATAAACTCAGATTATGCAGAAAATCTACAAATTTTACTGCATAATTTGAGTTTATTTTCTTATGATGTGCTTATAATAGGAGTGATCCTTTATAAAGAGAACATAAGTAATATTATATCTGCTATTAGAAAGATAACGCAGATACCAATTATTATTTTGACGGATACTTCTTCTTTATTGTGTATGTCATGGAAAAAAGAATTAATATACGCTGGTGCAGACTGTGTAATGGATATAAATAGCACTACAGAAGAAGTAGATCTGCAGATTTTTTCATTGGCACGACGAAATAATAAACAAAAAATAACTCAAAAGCAATCCGAAACGCTGATTAATAAGGGAAAACTTGTAATGAATCATAAGAAACATAAAGTATTTTGGAATAATGTAGCGTTACATTTAACACGACAAGAATATAATTTTTTATATTTATTAGCGGTGACACCGATGAGAGTATACACATTTGAACAGATTTACCAGCTTGTCTGGAAAGATTATCCTGTTGGTGATATTAAAAATATCATCTGGTGTCTGGTAAAGCGACTGAGAAAAAAGCTGAATGTTGTTGAAGATGGTGCTGGGAATTGTATCGTCAGTGTCAGGGATATAGGTTACAAATTTGAATTGAATAAAGAAAACGAACAACAGTAAGGCGAATGATCCGTAAAAAGATTATTCGTCTTATTTTATTTATTCTGGAAAGAAGGTGATAAAAACTGACCGTCAATTGACAGTTTCCTGACCGTTAACTGACAGGTGCATCCGATACACTGTGCCTTTGTAAAGATATGATTACAAAGGAGATCCGTGTTTGCAGGGAGACAGCAGAAATGCCGGACATTCCTGTAGACAGGAAGAACGGACCAGAGCACCGCCACACTCCGATTTGATTTCGCAAAAATTCAGATCGGAGGAAAACATAAGTGGCTTACAATAAAGCAAAAGAAGAATATAGATGGAACCAGTGGAAAGCAGAGGAAGAGAAGATCCTGCGTGAACAGGGCGTGGATGAAGAGACGATCCAGAAGCTTCGGGAGTACGACTGGGACGATTTCAATGCAGAGCGGAGATTCCGGGAACACCAGACCTCGCTTCTGGACTGTATGGAACTGCTCCTGGAAGAAAAAGAAACCAAAGAGTCCCAGCCGGAGAGCGTAGAAGCCCTGCTGGATACCGAAGAATATACAGAGGCGTACTATTAAGACAGCCCCTCCGTCTGCGAAGATCAGCATTCAGCCAGAACAGAAGCTCCGTGTGGCCAGCTCCGACGCCCTGACAGCCCGGATGCAGAAGCAGATGGAACGAAGGGCAGCGAAACAGGCGGCGAAGAAAGCAGCTTTGCAGACTTCCGATGGAGTACGCAGGATACAGAAAACGGCAAGGGCAGGGGAGAATACCTTCAAGGCAGCCAAGGCCGCCGTGGAAGCGGCAGCGAAAACCGTACAGTCCATGATAGCTGCACTGGGAGCCGCCGGAGCGGTCATGGTTCTGCTTCTGGTTATCATAGTCGGAATTATTGGCGGTGCCGCATTTTCGGGAAGCTCAGAGAGCAGCGAAGCACTCAGCCAGGAAGTCCTTTCCTACACATCAACCATCCAGAAATACGCCAATCAGTATGGAATCCCCGAATACGTCTCGGTGATACAGGCGATCATGATGCAGGAATCCGGCGGTCGGGGAACCGATCCCATGCAGAGCAGTGAGTGCCCATACAACACCCGGTACTCCAACAGCCCCAATGCCATCCAGGATGCAGACTACTCCATACAAGTGGGAATCCAATATTATGCGGACTGCCTGAAGGAAGCCGGATGCACTAGTCCCCAGGACATGGACAAGCTGAAACTGTCTCTGCAAGGATATAACTACGGTAACGGATACATAACGTGGGCTCTCCGAAACTATGGGGGCTACAGTGCAGAAAACGCTTTGCAGTTTTCCAATGAACAGGCGGCTTCACATGGCTGGAGTGCCTATGGGGATCCAGAATATGTCCCTCACGTCCTGCGGTATTATTCTAGCGGCGGATTGTTTGCCGGCCTGTTTGGAGGCAACGGCCAGATTGTATCCGTGGCACTTACCCAGCTTGGAAATGAAGGTGGCCAGAAGTTCTGGTCGTGGTATGGATTTGACAGCCATGTAGCATGGTGTGCCTGCTTTGCCAGCTGGTGTGGAGATCAGGCAGGATTAATCGAAAACGGTAAGATGCCGAAGTTCTCTCTGTGTGATGACGGAATCGCATGGTTTCAGAACAAGGGAAAATGGAAGAGCCGAGGATACTCGCCAGAGCCCGGAACCCTAATCTTTTTTGACTGGAACGGAGATGGAACCTCAGACCATGTAGGAATCGTGGAGAAAACCGAGGGCAGTACCGTATACACCGTAGAGGGAAACTCCAGTGATGCCGTGAACCAGAGAAGCTACGATATCAATAACGGAACGATCATGGGATATGGTATACTTTGAAAATTAATATGTTGACTCTTAGAGAGTAGTCAATAGTTTAGATTACCTTGACTAAAAAACAAATTAGAGAATGAGTATGAATTTTACAATAAAAAGAGGTGCAAACTTAGCGCCTCTTTTTTGTGAGTGCGCCTAGCGGCGCACGTTTCTAACGGGTTAAAGTCCCGAATCCGCCCGGTAGTGGGAAGGATATAGCCGAAGGCAAGGGTGTCCATCGTGAGATGGAATCTGAAGGAAGCTGGATGTGAGGAACATACTAACTCATGGGCAAATCTCTGGTCTGACGAACAGAAATCTCATATAAGGTTATGCATGAGGATAAGGCTGCTTACCAAGTCGAAGTCCAATAACTACACGGAATCATGCATGATAAATGAGGCAGATGGATGGAGAGGAAGAAACGTGTGGTACCTAGGGAGGTCTGTGCGGTACGCCTTGAAAGAGGTAACCACTGCATAAAGCAATGCTGAACGCACAGAAGTCAGCAGAGGTCATAGTAGCCGAGAGGTGAAGGACCGAATCAGTAGGAGTCTTGAGTATGACCGAGAAAGGAGGAATGACCGTCTATGCCAGAAAACATTGAAAACAATGGCTGTTCGCAAAGAGATAATGCGGAACATGAAGGGTATGTGAAAGCGTCTAGGTCATTCAATCGGATATGGAAAGAAAGAGACAGTGCACAGCCGAGACTTTTAGAAGCGATCCTGTATAAAGATAACTTTAACAGAGCGTATAAGAGAGTTAAGGCAAACAAGGGAGCACCAGGAATTGATGGCATGACCATTGAAGAGGCTCTTCCATATCTAAAGGAGCATCAACAAGAGATAACCGACCGCATTTATCGTGGAAAGTATACTCCGTCTCCAGTAAGACGAGTTGAGATTCCCAAACCAGATGGTGGTGTGCGAAAGCTTGGTATACCAACGGTGATAGACCGTACAATCCAACAGGCAATCACGCAAGAGTTAGTGCCAATCTATGAACCGCTGTTTGCAGATGGTAGCTTTGGCTATCGTCCGGGCAGAAGTGCGAAGGACGCAATACAAAAAGTGAAAGAGTATGCAGAACAAGGATACACATATGCAGTATCCTTAGATTTATCAAAATACTTCGACACACTGAACCATGAAATTCTCCTTAACTTACTCCGTAAGAATGTAAAGGACGAACGGGTGGTGCAGTTGATTAAGCGATATCTGAAAAGCGGGGTAATGGAGAACGGAGTAGTCATGGAAACAGAGGAAGGTTCGCCACAAGGAGGAAATCTATCCCCACTACTGGCGAATATCTATCTCAATGAGTTTGACCAGGAGTTTTTGAAGAGAGGAGTCCCATGCGTCAGATATGCAGATGACATCGTGCTCCTTGCGAAGAGCAAACGGGCATCGGAGAGACTTCTGGAAAGCAGTACGAAATACCTTGAAGAGAAACTGAAACTTACAGTCAACAGAAAGAAAAGCCGTACTGTCAGTGTGTTTGCAATCCGAAATTTTAAGTATCTAGGCTTTGCATTGGGAAGGAATGGAACGGGTATTTATGTTCGCGTTCATCCAAAGTCATGGAGAAAGTTTAAGTCGAGACTGAAAGAGTTGTCTTCCCGTAAACGATGTCAGTCAATCAAGCCAAGCCTTGAGAAAATCAAGATATATGCAAGAGGATGGCTGAACTATTACGGAATAGCAAGCATGAAGAACAACATCGAAGAGATCAACGGATGGCTCTACCACAGAATACGCATGTGTATATGGAAACAGTGGAAACTTCCAAAAACAAAGAAAAGAAATCTGATAAAGATGGGAGTACACGAATACTATGCGAATATGGCGGCAAACTGCCGAAGAGGACACTGGTATTGTGCGAATCTGACAACAGTTAAGAAAGCCATGACAAAAGAGAGACTGATAAACGGTGGCTTCTATGATTTAGCCACAGCCTATCAGTCCGTGCACGTCAACTATTGAAACCGCCGTGTACCGAACGGTACGCACGGTGGTGTGAGAGGACGGCGGTTAGTCACCGCCTCCTACTCGATTAATATAATTAAAAAATTTCTAAAAAAATGGCAAGTGATTCTAATCTTTACGCATATTATAATTATTTTTTCGGTAAATTTCAGGCGATTGATTAAAATAGTTTTTAAAAGCGCTAGAAAATTTACTTGCGTTTTGATACCCTAAATGTTTGGCTATAGATGAAATTGATAATTCATTCTTTTTAAGTAACAGTGAAGCATATTTCATTTTGGATTGTCGAATGTATGTCCCAATAGGAACACCATACATTTTTTTGAATGATTCTCGAAGTTTAGTTTGTCCCATTGCTGCTATTTTGCAAAGCTGCGAGAGTTCTGGTGGGTTTAAAATATTCTGTTCAATAGCCAGACGTACAGATTCCAGCGCCTTTTTCTCTTGTTTGGAAAGAGACTGGTGTTTAGATGCTATCTCCTGTCGCTGTTTATGAAAGTTGCCTGCCACAATAGAAAGCAGTTCACCCACTTTGCTTTCGTAGTAAAGACGGGAGGTTTCGCCAGCAATCAGTTTATCCCGTATCTGCAAAAACAGGGTTCCAATTTCCGGGGTATTATAATCAAAAGCTTTCCAATCATAAACCTCTGCATAGTCAAAATCGTCCGGGGTAAAACGGTCTTGCAGATTTTTCTCTATGTAATCTTCAAACAGCAAAACTGACGCATAGCTGATTGGTATATTGGGTTGATATAATACTCGCCCCTGTGACGGCTTATTTAGATAAAGGTGGATTCCCTCTGTGATGGGTTGGGCTTTCCGCCCATTCTGGATCAGGGTAACACCGCCGGATTCCAAATAATAAATTTTCACCAGCTTTTGATTGATCTCATATTTACGTTCCATTGAGGCGTATGGTATCCAGCTTCCGGTTGACAGGAATAATCCATCTGTCGGTTGAACCTGATAGATATTTCCATAGCCTTGTCTGTTTTGCGGCTGCAAGGTGCAGATTCCATTATGATTATCCTGTCGAAAATGATAATCATGCAGATAAAAAGAAGCATCCCCTAATTCGTGCGCGGCCTGTGTAGAATCGGTCTGCATCCTGCTCACCCCCGTTTCTTATGTAGTCGGAATAATCCGCAGTATCTTTTTTTATGCTCCAAAATGTCGCAAAGGCTGTCAGCAAAACCACAAAAAGCACTGATATATCCGGTTGTTTTTCCACTTTTAACTCCTGTTTTGACCTTTTTTGCCGGATTTGACACAAAAAAAATCACTGAGTAGAATGGCATTACTGGCTGGTTAGCTGACTCTAATCACAGCAATTCTATCACGATTTTGTGCGTAGGTCAATGAGGCTTCTGCCAGCAAATAATAAATAGGAGGACGTTGAAAATGTCTAATTCACAACAAATGAAAAAAGGGCTATCTGTGCGTGATTTGATTACCACCGGCATCCTTGCTGCTTTGTACATGGTATGCGCCATGATTGGCGAAGCTATCTTTGGGTTCTTCCCTGTACTGACTTTCCTTTGCCCGCTGTCTATTGCGCTGCTGTGCGGCCCGGTTTATATGCTGATACTGGCGAAGGTGCCGAAGCATGGCCCAATCATTGTCACCGGTATTTTGGTAGGAGGTGTACTGTTCGTACTCGGTATGTACTGGTCTATGTGTTTGGCATATTGTATTCTCGGCGTTGTGGCCGATCTGCTGGCCGGTTCCGGGAACTTTAGAAACAAAGGGCGTAACCTGTTGTCCTACATGATTTTTGTTCTCAGCCCAGTTTTCTCCTACGGTATGCTTTGGTTTGACCGCGACGCCTATGTGCAATATTTGGTAGAAAAGGGAACAGAACAGACCTATATGGACACAATGGTTTCAACCGCGCAAAACTGGATGCTCCCGGCAATGATTATCGGCGTGTTGATCTGTGCTGCTATCAGCGGTCTTGTAGGCCAGAAACTATTGAAAAAGCATTTTGAAAAGGCCGGAGTAGTGTAATGGAGATGCAACTGCAAACAAAAGACACACTTGCCACATTACATTTAGACCCTCGCACAAAACTATATCTGTTGATCGTCGGAAATGTTGCGTTGTTCCTTGCGCCCTCTTTACTCTATGAGATTGCGCTGGTTGTATGCGTTGTGATTCTCGGCGTCCTTGTAGGAGCAAAGCGGTTTACGGTAAGAATGGCTGCTATCTATGCGGGAATGGTTGTTCTGCATATCATTGGAACAAATTATTTGACAGGGACTTTGCAGATTGCGATTGTAACATTTACCGTATTTATCCGTAAAATCTTTCCTTGTGCCATGCTCGGAGGTATTTTAGTCAGCACGACAAGGGTAAATGAATTTATGGCGACCATGAACCGTATTCATATGCCAAAAGCAATGGTTATTCCTCTGACGGTCATGCTCCGTTATTTTCCTATGGTGCATGAGGACTGGGGCTATATCAGCGATGCCATGCGGATGCGCGATGTAGCTCCAACCGTAAAAAGTCTGCTAACCCATCCGGCCCGAACAGCGGAATGTATCTATGTTCCGATGATGATGTCAGCACTGAAAGTGGCGGATGAATTATCGGCGGCGGCTGTTACAAGGGGGCTGGAAAATCCGAAGCCCCGAACCTGCTTGCAGGAAATCCACTTTAATGTTGCGGATGCTGTATGCTTTATCCTGTTCACTTTGTTTATGTCAGTGTCAATCTGGCTGAAATTGAAAGGGGGTGCAGGCTAATGATCCGTTTTGACAAGGTTTCTTTTACCTATCAGGAATCATTACAAAATGGCGGACTGCGCGATGTTGATTTGACAATCAACAAAGGCGAGTGTGTGCTGTTGTGTGGGCGAAGCGGCTGTGGGAAAACCACATTGACCCGTCTTGTGAATGGACTGATTCCATACTTTTATCCGGGAGAAGTTACCGGCACAACCTATGTTGACGGTAAAGATATACAGGATTATCCCATATACGAAGTGTCCGAGTATGTGGGGTCTGTATTCCAAAATCCACGCTCTCAATTTTTTAATGTAGATACAGACAGTGAAATCTCCTTTGGAATGGAAAATCTGACTTATCCAAGAGAAAAAATGAAAGAACGCATTTCAAAGACAGTTGCGGATTTGGATATAGCCCATCTGACCGGGAGAAGCATATTTGAATTGTCTGGCGGTGAAAAACAAAAGGTGGCGTTTGCGTCCATCTATGCTATGTCTCCGAGTATTTACTTGTTAGATGAACCATCGTCCAATCTGGATATGGATGCTATTGAGGATTTGCGGCGTACACTTGAACTCCTAAAGAAACAAGGCAAGACCATTCTAATTGCAGAACATAGGATTTATTATCTGAGGGAATTAGTTGACCGCATTGCGTATATGGAAAACGGGGCTATATCTGCTGTGTTTTCTCCAAGCCAGTTTCTTTCTATTCCTGAAGAACAGCGGCATAGTATGGGACTTCGCGCTTTAGATTTGTCAAAGGTACAGCCAAGAGCCTTTGCTGAAAATTCTCAAAAGCCGATTTTGGAAGTCAGGAACTTATCCTTGTTCTATAAGAAAAAGCCGGTTCTAGACGATTTGAATTTGAGTGCGGCACCGGGAGAAATCATAGGAATTATCGGCCATAACGGAGCCGGGAAATCTACATTTTCCAGAACACTATGCGGCCTGCACACAAACTGTACGGGACAAATTCTTTGGGATGGTAAAGAACTGAACGCAAAGAGCCGGTTAAAACGCTCCTATATGGTGATGCAGGACGTAAGCTATCAGTTATTTGCCGATACATTGGAAAAGGAATGTGTATTTGGAATTAAGCATCCTGATCTGGATGCAGCAAAACAGGCAATGGAACGGCTGGGTATTTATGAGTACCGTACTCATCATCCCAATACACTTTCCGGGGGGCAGAAGCAGCGTGCAGCCGTGGCGGTCAGTATGGTATGCTGTAAGGATGTTTTAATTTTTGATGAACCAACTAGCGGACTTGATTATGACAGCATGATTCAGGTTGCGGGGTTATTTCAAACGCTTTCCAAAATGGGAAAGGTAATTTTTGTTGTAACCCATGATTACGAATTTTTAGCGGCAGCCTGTACAAGAGTGATTCATTTAGATAACGGAAAACAGCAGGAAGATTACCCACTTTCCCCCGACAATCTGCATCGACTACATGATTTTTTCTTGCGGTCAGAAAGGAGGCAGAACCTTGAGGAGAATGGAAAATGACCTCCTGTTCTTCCATGAGCTGATTGGTAACTGTTCCGTTGAAAAGGATTCAAAGATATATACAATTTCTCCCAAATTTGGGAAAGGCACCATGCAGAGCTTTGAAGTGATGCCTGGTGCTGAAATTGTTTATAGCAATGTTCATATCACAACTCCAATTCAAAAAAATATCCAATGTATAGATCGTTTTATTGAAGTCACCTATTGCTTTCAGGGGCGAGTGAATATGCTGTTCAGCGACCAGCTGGAGATGATTATGAGCGACCATTATATTTCTGTTTTCAATGGTGCAAGCCACCTGAAAAGCTGTGATTTTGGAGAAGAACCTTTTGTTGGTGTTTCAGTGGTGGCTTATCTGCCGCAGATCATAAACAGCCTGAATATCATGCTGGGAACAATCGCGTTTGACGAGGACATGGATTTTCAAGGACTTTTTACAGCGGGCGGATGCTTTATAGCACCCGCAACAAAAAGTGTGGAGCATATTTTTACCGAACTGCTCTTGCTGCCGGAACAGTACCGCAATTACCTTATGCGTATTAAAGTCATGGAACTATTGCTATACCTGGTTGGCAAAATGGAGTATCGGACAGATTTTGGAATTTCACTATTCCGCAAGGAGGAGATGAATTGTAATGAGTGATGTAAAAGCCCTGTTTGGACTAATTGATAAGAAAAATAAGCGCCGCCTGATTGGTGCGGTGATCTGTTGCGTCCTGTCTGTTTTGTGCGGCATCCTGCCCTATTTAGGCGTTTGGGGTATTGTGACCTGTTTCCTGGATGAACGGACAGAGAACCTTTTTCAATATGTGTGCCTGATTGCTGTAGCAATCATTTTGAAACATCTGCTGTTTGGAACCGGCACAAAAATCTCTCACAAGGTAGCCTACCAGACATTGGGGGAAACCCGTAAAAAGCTGTTCCGTAAAATTGCCCGTTTACCAATGGGCTATGTGAAAACAACGGCATCCGGGCAGGTCAAAACGATCATTATGGACAATATGGAACAGTTGGAGACATTTTACGCCCATAACATTCCAGAGATTATTTCTGGTCTCGCTGTACCGCTATGTATGGAAATCCTGCTGGCGATATTGGACATTAGGGTAGCCGGTATCATGCTGATTCCGGTCGTTCTGTTTATTCTTGTCGGTATTCTTATGATTATCGTTCAGATGAAAAAAATGGACGAATTTAATCAGGCGTTTGCCGACGTCAGCGTTAAGACGGTGGAATATGTCAACGGTATGAAAGAACTGAAGATATTTGCCGCCGACGAATCCACTTATGGCCGCCTGTCAGAAAGCATCCGCACTTACAGCACCGTTGTAACAGAGTGGTTTCAAAGCTGCTTGAAATATGTTGCTTTCAATCATGCCGACTTAAACAGCAACCTTGTGTTCTTGTTTCCACTTGCTGGTTTGATGTACCTCTCCGGCAGCGTGACAGCGGCCAGCTATATTATGTATCTGTTTATGGGGCTTGCCATGCTGATTCCGTTGGAAACTGTTTCTAATAACTTTGATTATATCGGCATGAACGCTTCTGTTGCAAAAAAGATAGACGAAATTCTGAAGCTGGATGAAATGGCGGATATGACCTCGAAGGCAGAACTTTCCGACCACACGATTGTGTTTGAACACGTTACATTTTCCTATGGGGAAGGACAGCCGGTATTAAAAGATGTCTCATTTACTGTTCCTGATGGAAAAGTAACTGCGCTCGTCGGTGTTTCCGGCAGCGGTAAAAGTACGGCGGCCAGCCTGATCTGCCGGTTTTGGGATATAACCGAGGGACAGATTTGCCTGGGAGGCGTACCGCTGAACCAGATTCCGCTATCCGATCTGATGTCCCAGATCTCCTTTGTGACCCAGAATACGTTCCTGTTCAAAAAGAGTATCCGGGAAAACATTATGATGGGAAACCAAGAGGCCACGGAGGAAGAAATGATGCAGGCAGCAAAGGATGCCGTATGTCACGACTTTATTATGCGGCTTCCAAAGGACTATGACACAGTGATAGACAAGGAAACCAAGTTGAGCGGTGGCGAAAAACAGAGAATCACATTGGCAAGGGCAATTCTGAAAAATGCGCCGATTGTGATTCTTGACGAGGCAACGGCTTACATTGACGCCGACAATGAAGATTTACTGCAAAAGGCGCTGGCTAAATTATCAGAGGGAAAAACCGTACTCGTAATAGCGCACCGTCTTTCCAGTATCAAGGAAGCTGATTCGATTGTGGTTCTGGAACAAGGCAAAGTGATTGATTGCGGCACACATGATGAATTGATAAGATGTTGCTCCCCGTATCAGGATATGTGGGCGGCCTTTGAGCAATCCGATCAATGGAAAATGGGAGGTGTAAACGCATGATTGCTATGATACGGAAATTCTTAGAACTTGCAGGCGAGCGTAAAAAGCAGCTTTATCTTGCGTGGCTGTTTCAGGCGTTGACCTCAATTTGTGAGGGCGCGATATATTTCATGCTGTTCCTTGCGATAAAAGATATTTTGGGCGGTTCGTTTACAAGGGAAAAACTGATACAGTATAGCCTTATGTTTCTGGTTTATACTGTCCTGCATTTTGTTTTTTATTACTTTACGATTGCAAAACAGCGCCCGGTATCTTATGCCATGATGCGGGATGAACGCCTTTCGATTGCGGCAAAAATCAAACAGTTTCCGCTATACTACTTTACAAAAGACAAGATCAGCCAGCTTACATCTTTGTTTACAACTGATTTAAGTTTTGTGGAAATGAATATCATGGAGATTATTGCCGGTTTCGTTTCCAGCATGATCATGACGGTTGTATTTGCTCTGATGCTGCTTAGTGTGGACTGGCGTATGGCGCTTCTTCTGTTTGTGGGAATCATCCCCGGTTATATCCTCTACCAGCAGTTTCAAAAGAGCATGGTTCAACTGGGAGAGCAGAAGAAAAATGCACAGGTGGCAATGATTGATTCCACGCTGGAATATGTACAGGGTATGGAAACGATCAAGGCATACCGGCTGGAACAAACCGGTAAGCTCGTAGAGAATCAGGTGGACGGATATTGCACAGCTTCTGGCCGTTATGAATCGACGCTGACGAATTGGAGTATGGGTTATAAGATCTGCCTGAATCTGGGGCTGTTTTTGAGTTTGGGTGTTGGCATTACAATGGTTCGTTCTGGTTCATTAGCCTCGGCAACCTATTTGTTTTTTGCAATCATGGGTATT
This sequence comes from Blautia sp. NSJ-140, assembly GCF_022868965.1. Classification (NCBI taxonomy): domain Bacteria; kingdom Bacillati; phylum Bacillota; class Clostridia; order Lachnospirales; family Lachnospiraceae; genus Blautia; species Blautia sp. NSJ-140. The sequence continues at coordinate 114,497 of NZ_JALIFS010000011.1, forward strand.
ATTTTTTACCGTCCGCTGGAAGCTCTGATGGGTTCCTTTGCAATGATGAATCTTGCAAACGCATCGTTGGATAATATAGCGGAAATTAACAACCTGCCGACTGAAAATGAAAAACAGGGAATTACACAGTTTGCCGATACACAAGCCGATGTACGGTTTGAAAATGTATCGTTTAGCTATGATGGAAAGCGTGAAGCAGTTAGTCATGTAAGTTTTTCAGCTAACCCCGGAACGATCACTGCATTGGTTGGTCCTTCTGGAAGCGGCAAATCTACTCTCCTTAATTTGATTCTGGGATTCGTGACGCCGAAAAACGGGCGGATTCTGTTGAATGGGAAAGATGCGGCAACATTAAAGCATAGTGATCTGGTGCGTCATGTGAGTATCGTTTTTCAGGAAGTATATCTTTTTCAGGATACCATGATGAATAATATTCGGATGGGAAACCAGAGCGCAACGGACGAGCAGGTAATAGAGGCGGCAAAAAAGGCTCACTGTCACGAATTTATAGAAAAACTCCCACAGGGTTATCAAACGGTTATCAGCGAGGGCGGTGCAAGCCTTTCCGGTGGTGAGCGTCAGCGTGTCGCTATTGCGAGGGCAATTTTGAAAGATTCCCCGATCATTCTTTTGGATGAGGCGCTTTCCAGTCTGGATGCTGAAAATGCCGTAGCAATACAAAAGGGCATAGAAGAAATGATTAAGGGGAAAACGGTGTTCCTTGTATCACACACTTTGTCCTATATCCAAAATGCAGATCAAATACTTGTTTTATCTGACGGTGTTTTGCAGGGCTGCGGAAAACATGATGAATTATTGCAATCAGTGCCTCTTTATAAAACTATGTGGGAAAAAGAAAAATCCATTAAAAGTTGGAAATTATAGGGCAATATGAATGCCCCACATTTGTACCTGATCACATGCGAATATCAGAGCATGCGGCAAGAAAGTGTGCTTTGCAAAAAATGACAATGCATTTGATGATTTTCCTGTGAAGAAATAGAAAGTGTTGCTTTTTTAAAATAGAAATATGAAAGACACAAAATACAAAATATTAGCATATTTTGACAATCAATCATATCAAAAACTATTCAATGAGGTAAACTCAGATTATGCAGAAAATCTACAAATTTTATTGCATAATTTGAGTTTATTTTCTTATGATGTGCTTATAATAGGAGTGATCATTTATAAAGAGAACATAAGTAATATTATATCTGCTATTAGAAAGATAACGCAGATACCAATTATTATTTTGACGGATACTTCTTCTTTATTGTGTATGTCATGGAAAAAAGAATTAATATACGCTGGTGCAGACTGTGTAATGGATATAAATAGCACTACAGAAGAAGTAGATCTGCAGATTTTTTCATTGGCACGACGAAATAATAAACAAAAAATAACTCAAAAGCAATCCGAAACGATGATTGATAAAGGAAAACTTGTAATGGATCATAAGAAACATAAAGTATTTTGGAATGATGTAGCGTTACATTTAACACGACAAGAATATAATTTTTTATACTTATTAGCAGCGACACCGATGAGAGTATACACGTTTGAACAGATTTACCAGCTTGTCTGGAAAGATTATCCTGTTGGTGATATTAAAAATATCATATGGTGTCTGGTAAAGCGATTGAGAAAAAAGCTGAATGTCGTTGAAGATGGTGCCGGGAATTGCATCATCAGTGTCAGGGATATAGGTTACAAATTTGAATTGAATAAAGAAAGCGAAAAGAAGTAAGGCGAATGATCCGTAAAAAGATTGTCCGTCTTATTTTTATTTATTCTGGAAAGAAGGTGATAAAAACTGACCGTCAATTGACAGGTTTCTGACCGTTAGCTGACAGGTGCATCCGATACACTGTGCCTTTGTAAAGATATGATGACAAAGGAGATCCGTGTTTGCAGGGAGACAGCAGAGATGCCGGACATTCCTGTAGACAGGAAGAACGAGCCAGGTCACCGCCACACTCCGATTTGATTTCGCAAAAATTCAGATCGGAGGAAAACATAAGTGGCTTACAATAAAGCAAAAGAAGAATATAGATGGAACCAGTGGAAAGCAGAGGAAGAGAAGATTCTGCGTGAACAGGGCGTGGAAGAAGAGACGATCCAGAAGCTCCGGGACTCCGGGTTGTAATCAGAAAGACCCTCAGGACATCTGTGAGCGGCGGCAGGCCAGCCGCCCGCCTGTAGTGTCCCCTTTCCCAGAAGAAATACAGGGATAGTTCCGGGGGTGCGAGGTCAAATGCGGAACAGCAAGATAAAAAAGAAATCAATGAAGAAGTGTGTCGTTGATATCAGATACCATGCGGCTGTGGGAGACTACAGCCGTATTCTTGTGGTATTAACGTCACATCAAGGGGAGAGAACAGATGGAAGAAACAAAAAGAAGTGGAATGAGCAAGGATCAATTCTGGAATCTGATTGAAAAAGCAAAGGAAGTGTGCGGCACCGATCTGGATGCTTCGGCAGTGTGGATCAAGCAGCAGCTCTTCTATATGACACCGGAGGATGTCCTCCAATTCCACAATCTTGTTTACAGTTACCGGGATGCGGCTTATAAGTACGGCTTATGGACAGCGGCAGGTATTATGATGGAAGCAGGGTGCAGTGATGACAGTTTTTCCGATTTTCGGATGTGGCTGATCGCCCAGGGAAAAGAAGTTTATCTGAATGCCTTAAAAGATCCGGATTCCCTTTCCGGCGTGACTCCGTATGGGTACTGTAGTTTTGAAGCGTTGGGATACATCTCATCGCAGGTCTACAGTGCCATGAAAGGGAAAAATATCTATCAGGACAGTACGGCAAGAATGCAGATGGAATGTTATGAGCAGGTGATCCGGGATATTGTGTACCATCCCATGATCGAGTATCCGCTGGAATTACCGGAAGCAATGGTGGTATATCCGAAACTCTGTGAATGCCATTTGTCCGAGCAGGTAAGGAAAGCTCCTCAGAAAGTAAGGACATGGAATGTTTCCCGGACGGATATCCGAAGGATGATGGCAAGAGGGAATGCTGCCATAAAGAAAATGCAGGAACAGGGACAGAATACACCGGAAGCGACCAGACCCGTCCGTAAGGGTACGGTAAGATAAGCTTTCTGGCAAGGAGAAGTAATGTGTTATAAAAATGAATATCAGAAAAGGGCACATGGCGAAGTGGAACAGATCTTTCGGGAGCTTCTCCCGGAAGCCGGGCTTCATGTAAGGGAAGAACAGATCCGTCTCTGCCATGAAATGCTGGATGCCCTTATGAAAAATGAAATCACGCTCTGTGATGCAGGAGTCGGCATCGGAAAGACCTATGCCTATCTGACAGCCTGCATCCTGATGCGGAAATATAGTGTACTGCATTCCGGTTATTCGGGATGTGACAGGCGGTCTGTAGTGGTATCCACTTCCAGTATCGCCTTACAGAAAGCCATCATAGAGGAATATGTTCCTTTCTTATCGGATGTACTGTTAAAAGCAGATCTGCTTCAGGGAGAATTAAAAGCAGTCGTCCGCAAGGGAAAGGAACATTTTGTATGCGATTACAGGCTGGCCCAGAGATTAGAGGCAGTCCGGGACAAGAATAAAAATCAGGCACAGATGGAGGCATTGAAGTCCCTCCGGCATAACTTTGATTTAGATTCCGTACATAACCTGAGCGGTTTTGACCGCAGGCTGGTGTGCGTACCAAAATTCTGCCCTAGGGAGTGTCCGGGAAAAGTAGAATGCCGTTATCAGAAGCATCTGGATAGTTCCAGGAAAGAGGACATTTTTTTACAGATTTGCAATCACAATTATCTTCTGGCAGATGCCATGCACCGGGCAAATGGGTACCGGCCGCTTCTGGCAGATTACAGGGCTCTGGTTGTGGATGAGGCCCATAAACTCCCGGAAGCCGCCAGCCAGATGTATGGAAGAAGCATTGGAAGGGAAGATGTGCAGGAGATTGCTTACTTTTTAGGCAGAGAGCATAAAGGCACGGATGGAAAACGGCTGATGGAAGGGTTTTCTGCACTTCAGGCGGAGATCCGAAAGCATCGGAAAGATGGCACAGAGGACATGGCTGGAAAAGAAAGTTTTTATTTTCCGCCGGGAGCTGGCACAGCCTTAGCCCAGATGCAGGAAAGGCTTCAGCTTATGATCAAAAGGCTTGCCGGGAATATTCCTTACTGGATCTTTCGGCGGATGGAAGAGATGGAAGAGCTGTTCGGATGGTTTTTAAAGAACGACAAGCGATATATTTTGTTTTTACAGCAGGACAGCCGGGGACATTTAACCTTTATGGCAGTCAACCGGGAGATCCCGAAGTATCTGGATGCGACTTTATGGAGCCGGGGATTTCCGGCGATCTTAACCAGCGGCACCTTAAAAGCCGGGAACGGGTTTGCAAGAACCAGACAGATGACCGGGCTGGAAAAAGAAACGGGCGTCCGGGAGTGTGTGGCAGAATCCCCATTCTGTTACAAAGAGAACTGTCTGCTTTACATCCCGGAGCATTTAAGACCTATGAAAAAGGGAAGCAGGGAAGAGGCCGAGCAGCTTGCCGGGCAGATCCGTGATCTGGTGTGTTCCACTTACGGGCATACGCTGGTACTGTTCACATCTTATACCCTGATGGGAAATGTGCATCAGCTTTTGCGGGATCAGATCCCGTTCCCGATGGTGCAGGTATGGAGAAACTCCCAGGAAGAGATTGCACGGTTTAAGAAGATGGAGAATGCAGTGCTGTTCGCAGCCGGCTCCTGCTGGGAAGGTGTGGACTTTCCGGGGGACATGGTATCGTCTCTCATCATCGTAAAACTGCCATTTTCTGTTCCGGACCCCATCCATGAAGCACAAAAGGAGCAGTACCGATCCCTGGAATCCTACATCCAGACCATCGTAGTCCCGGATATGCAGAAGAAGCTGCGGCAGGGATTCGGCCGGGCAATCCGCACGGAGCAGGACACCTGCGTTGTGTCCATTTTGGATCACCGGACAGCAAAGAAAGGCAGGTATCGGAGTGATGTTCTGGAAGCACTGCCAAAGTGCCAAATGGCAGAACGGATCGAAGAAGTAGAAAATTTTATCCGAAGCCGGAAAGTGGAGCGGTACTATAGCTGAGAACATCCGTGGCGTTATTGGTTCTGCCCAGATCCGGGTAGCAGACAGGACAAAAAGTTTAGTGGTATTTCAGGGGCGGTTTGGAGCGAATTGGTGGTATTGGTGATAGCTTTATTGGCATGAGTTGGGTATACTGTGTATAGCGTTAGAGGAAAGGAGGCAGACAACATGAAGCGATATAAAGTGGAAATGCAGCGAGAAGGTTCCGTAAAATATTTCTTTATACGGGATATGGAAACACTGGAAATTGTGTTGCTGCCAAGCAAGTATCTAATGCATCAGGTGCGGGCAAACCGTTCCCCGAATACTATACGGAGAAATGCATTTGCCCTTGCCTACTACTGGGAATATCTGCTGGAAGAAGAACATGAAGCAGAAGATGTCTATGGAATGGATTACGAAACGCAATATGATTTTTTCGCAGAATATCTGAAATGGCTGAAAGCTGGGAAACATACCGACAATTTGGATAAAGAACCGCAGAATAAAACCTGTAACGCTTACTTAAAAGAAGTGTTCAGGTTTTATTCTTTTTTAGAAGTAGTCAGAAATAACGGTTCCTGCCTGTCGGTATTATCCTATAATCAGCCGATCACAAAGGCAAATGCCATCGGGGTCAGAAGAACCATCCGCTCCCGGTCATTTAAAGGATACTTAAAAGAAGAGGAACGAAACGTCCGGGCAGCCGAACGGAACGAAATCGTAACGATTTTAGAAGCCTGTACAAACTGCAGGGATCAGGTGTTGATCTTACTGACATCGGAACTGGGATTCCGCATCGGTGAAATTTTGGGAATTGATTATACCAAAGACATCGATTACGAAAACCATGAGATCCGGGTAGACTTCCGGGATGATAATGAAAACGATGCAAGAGCAAAAAATGCCGAAGAGCGAAGAGGACGGGTGAGCGATGATACCTTTGAATTCCTGCTTTATTATATCGGGGAATACTGGGACATCCTGCAAAAACAGGAATACCTGTTTATTAACATCAAAGGGGATACCATAGGGAAGCCGTTAAGAGTAGACAGCGTCTACGATATGTTTGAACGCATGGAGAAAAAGACTGGGATCAAGATCACACCGCACATGCTTCGAAGATATTATGCAAATACGAGGTGGGAAGCAGACTGGCCGCTGGAAATGATCAGCCAGGCACTGGGACACAAGCATCTCGATACAACCATACGATATCTGAATGTTTTAGATGACAAGCTGAAAACAGCAAGTCAGGAATTTTACCGCCGATATTCCAAACTTTACGGAGTAGAACAGTTTTTGGAAAGCAGGAGGTGAAGATAGATGCCGGCAAGAAGGGTGTTTGCTTGGGAGCCGGAAGAACAATGGACATCAAGTGAAGAACGGGAAAAGAAGATAGAAGAACTGAGCCGGGAATTAGATGAAAGCATGGACAGCAACTCTGGAAAAGGCTGTCTGAAAGCATACTTGGTAAAAAATGAAGTGTGGCATATAGCAGACATCGATTATGAGCTTAGAGTGGATTATCGGAAATATCTGAAAAGCACTTATTCTGATTCAGCAGTACGCAGTTATTTACGTGGAATGGATAAGGCAAAATTATATGCAATCAGAAAGCATGCCAATACGTTAAAAGGAAAGCAGGAGATAGCAAAGAATACAGATTTAATCCGCGAACTGCTCTTTTTACCATATCACCCAAATCCGGCAATCGCAGAAAGATATGACTGCAAAGTTGCCATTGATAAATTAGTTTGGGATTTTCGTGTAAACGGCTCAGAGCTATGCAAGCGTCAGCTTTTAGAAATTATCGAAGATGTCGTACTGCGTGACATAATGCTGAGAGAATGCACAATGCGGTTAAACGGTTTGAAGGTGGTATATCAATTTTGTATGCAGGAACATATTGAGGATTTAAGATATATTACACAGGTACAGGCCGATAAACTTGAAAAATATGCAGATACGGCATATGCAAAAGAGCTTGCAGAAAGAGAACTCCGAGAATGTCAGAAATATCTTTTCTGCCATGCCAAGAATATTTTATGGGATTCAACAGTCTGGTATTTGGAAAGACTGCATCTGGAACAATATAGAGTCAACCCATCCAATCCTGTGAAAAAATTTTCCTTTATGGGCATAGAAAAAAGAGAGAACCGGGAAATTTTGCAGGAATACATGAAATACTGTCTGGGTGTTACACATTTGGCAATGAGTGGCATACAAGCCGAATTCTACAGGATTCTGGCATTTGTCATGTGGATGGAAAAAGAAACCGCGATGGAGCTGAAACTTGCATCAGAAACCGAAATAAAAAAATATTTCCAGATAATTGAGTTAAAAGAAGCTTCTTATTTTAATGATATTGTTATAGCAATCTATCAGCTATATGAATATCTGCAGACGAAAGAAATCATAGACAGGATACCATTTCGTTATGAGTATTATTTGAAAAAAGAAATACATTGTCATAATAACCGAAGCGTAGAGATGGAAATATATGAGAGGATTCTGAGAGAATTAAAAAATTTCCCTGAAATTCCAAGATTGATCCTTTTACATTCTATGCTGATTGGACTAAGGATCAGTGAAGTATGCACCCTGAAAGGGGATGCTTATTCCTGGCAGGGAAGAGATGCGTGGATACAGGTTTATCAGATGAAAATGCGAACATACAAAAGAGTACCGATTCCAGATGTTCTTTATAAGATTATGAAAAGATATTTGGAAAAATATCATATTGGAAGTGAGGATTATGTTTTTCAAAACAAACGGGGAGGGGCATATCAGTATGGTTCGTTTAAGTGGCAAATGAAAGAACTGTTTAATAAGAGGCAGGATATTTTCAAAGGGTATGATTTTAAATCACATGATTTCCGCCATACGATAGCGACTCTGTTATATGATGACGAAGTCCCTCTTCAGAGTATCCGGGACTATCTGGGACATGATTATGAAGAGATGACACAGCAGTATGTGGATTTTATGCCAAAGAAAATTTCAGCAGCGAATCAGGAGTTTTTCAGGAAAGGAGAAAACAGCCTGGCATCAGGAATCAAGAAGTGCAAACGTGGAAAATAAATTTTACATAAAAAAATTGGACTCCTATGAGAAAGCAAGTGAAATTTCAAAAATACGAATGGGAACAGAACCTTCGTATGACCTTGATTTACTGCCGTCTGTACAGATGCAGAAAGAAATGAGGAAGTTCCTGAAATACAGAGGACAACAGCTTGGGGCGGAAAAATTTTATACTGAGAGAAGATTTTACCATCATTTATGTAAAATGCTGCAAACCAGAAGAGACAGACCGGAAAGTTTTTTGGACTGGGACAAAGAAAAATGGAAGCAGCAGATGAAAATATGGCTTTTACAGCAGGGATTGCCCCTGACAGAAATTTCAAAATCCCATTGTGGGAATGAAACGGTATCACAGGCAAAGACATTACACTATATTGACCGATTAATAGATTATTTCCTTGATTTAAGAGATGCTGATGTAGATGAGATGACAAAGGATGTCTGGCAACTTGAAAAACTTGATATGCAAGTGAAACAGGATCTGACGCGCACGACCAGAATTATAAATTTTAAGGAAATCTCCCAACAGGATCTCAGAGAGGAAGTAAAAAAGGCAATTTATTTTCAACTGAAAACAGAAAGCATCGGTACTGTAAAAAAAGAAATGACTGCCATTCGAAGGTTTTCAAGATATCTGAAGGAAAACAATAAAGAAGTAGATTCCTGCTCAAAGCTGGACAGGAAAATCATGGAAGAGTATTTGATATACATGAAAACAGAAGATACCGGGACAAAAAGATATCGGGCGGAGCTGACGAGACTGCGGGCATTGCTGAATATGGTAGCTGACGTCTATCAATATCCGCAGGTAAAGGATTTAATTTTGAATCGGGATATTCCACCAGATATAAGGGGAGAAATCAAAATTTATTCCGATCAGGAATTAAAGCGATTTAATGCTTTCCTTACGAAAGTGGATGTGCAGACGGCGAGACTTATGCTTATTCATCAAATGCTTGGAACAAGAATGTCAGATACACTGACACTCAGGACAGACTGCCTGATTGAAAAAGACGGTGAAACCATAATACAGATCCACCAAATGAAAACACATTTTTATGAAAAACCGATTAGTCAGGAACTGGCTGCCTTAATAAAGGAAGCGATTCGATACAGAGAAAAGGAGCACGGAAAAGGTAAATACATTTTTACAAGTTTAAGTGATCCTTCAAAACCAATGAAATATGCTACAGTCCAGCAAAAAATTACAGATAAAATATATCAGGAAAATCTCCGAGATGATAAGGGAGAATATTTTGGATTCGGTTCTCACATGTATCGGCATATTTATGGCATGAAGCTTGCCGAGATGCATGTGGATGACTGGACAATCGCAAGACTACTGGGGCATAGAAGCCTGAGAAATGTAAAGTATTACAGAAAGATGAGCAACAAAATACTGGCAGATGATACACGAAAAACAAGAAACCGATTATCTAAGATGGTACTGGAATGTCTGGAAGGATGGGAGGAAGAATATGAAAAAATACGATTCGATGATAGCCTGCAATAAAAAAGCCAGTGAAGAAAAAGTAAACAGGGCAGTGACAGAAATCAGGCAGATGCTGACAGAACGGGAAAAAGTGACGGTCCCAAAACTGACAAAGAGGACAGGATTGTCCAGAGGATTCTTTTATAAGAATGAAACGGTCAGAAAAGAAATGGATCGTGCTCTGGAGCAGCAGGCAGGAATGATAGACCCCAAAAGATACATAGGTGACATTGTACTGAAGAATCGGATCAATGTATTAGAAGAACAGATCCGGGAGCTGAAACGTGAAAAAGAGCAAATGGAAAAAGAAAATGTAAGATTGAGAAAAGCCTTAAACAAGAAAGACCTGAACGTATTAAAAACTTTATAATCTGAATTAGAAAATAATCTGCAACGACCGGGAAGAATTTCCCGGTTGTTGTGGTTGGAATATAAAAGTGTAGATAACAAAAGGTGTGCATAAATTGTATTTATGATATACTTATCGATAAGTTAAATTCGAAGAAAGAGGATGATAGAAGATGGAAAATCCGTTTGAATTTCATGAAGAAGATACAATTATTGCATGCGTAGGTGACAATGGGGGAACTACCGATGAGGATATAAGAAATGGGTTCAAGCGTACCGTTGAACTTCTGACGGAATCATTGAAAACAGGTTCCGAAGTTGAAGATCTGTTAGTATATCCTATCGTTTATAACGCCAGACACAGTATTGAGCTATCTTTGAAGATTGTCATAAAAATGTTATGGCGAATAGAGGAAAAGAAAGGGATATGTTATTCTGAGGAAGTCTTAAAGGAAAGAAAAAAAGAATTACACACGCATAGTATTGAATGCCTATATAAATTAGCATGTGATAAGAAGAATATTGACAGAAGAATTCCTGCATATTTTGAGAATATAGAAGATATGATTTACTTTTATTATTTCGATGAAGAGGGGGATGCCTTCAAATATGAACTAAATAAAGAAGATGAACCACATATGATAAAAAACAAAATTTCTCATGTAAGTATTGAATTGTTAGAAACAGAATTTAAGGAAGTAATGAAAAAATTTGATGATTTGATATATTTTCTGGATAATTGTATCTTTGAATATTCGCTAGGAACATTTACCAAGAGCTTGTCGAGAGCAGATATATGGGATATTTCGAAGCGGCTTCCTGTATATGAAGAATGGAGAACAGAGAAATTCAAAGAAGTCAAAGATGAGATTAAGCAAGAATATCATCTCGGAAGTAAAGAATTTTCAGATGCTGTAAATCTAATTAAGGAAAATAGAGAGTTTTCGGTAAATATTGGATGCGAGAAAGTATTCGGGTCAATTACAGAAAATGAATTAAAAGAATACGCTTCATTGGTTAGATACTATTCTGAGAAAAGTAAATCTGACAACAAGGGTAAAGAGATAGGGTTCGATTTACGCAAAATACAAAAGAATGGGGAGATTTTGAAAAAATATTTATCCAGCATTTCTATGAATACATTAAATACACTATTATGTTTTAGTGAGATGAGTAATAGTTTCTTAGCGGTTGAACATTTGGAAGAGGTTCATGATGACATAGTCTCTAAGGCGTTTGACGGAACATATCTCATAAGAAAACTAAAACAAAGAAATATATGTTTAAGAATCTTATATGGAATGAAAAAGTGTGGACAGGTGACTTATGCAAAACAGTTGAGTGCTGCACTGGAACAAGAAGGAGTAGAGCTAACGCTTTGAGAACAATAGTGAACACGATACACTCGTGTCTCTGACGTTAAAGCCAGTGTTTTAGAGGGCTGGGAGAGGGATGCCTAATTTTATCGACGAGCCGACAGCAGGGCTTGATGTCGGAGCGAGGGAAAGGATGCTGGATATTTTAAGAGAGTATATGGAAGAAGAGCCGGAGAGAAGTATCCTGATCAGCTCACATATTTCTTCGGACTTAGAACATCTGTGTGATGACATTTATGTGATTCATCAAGGAAAGATTGTACTTCATGAAGAGATGGATACGATTCTTGAAAAATATGCAGTGTTGAAGGTCAGTGAGGAGCAATATCAGGAAGTAGATAAAAGATATCTTTTAAAAGAGAAAAAAGAGATTTTTGGAATTGCCTGTCTGACGAATGAGAAGCAGTATTATATAGAAAATTATCCGGAAATCGTAGTGGAGAGCGGATCACTCGATCAGGTGATCCTGATGTTGACAGGAGGTGGGAGATGATGAAAGGAATCAGAGGGCTTTTGGAAAAGGATTTTCGATTGTTTTTTCGGCAAGGTGGTAATCTTTTTTTGGTGTTAGCGTTTGTAGCATTGTTTTTTATACTTACAGGAAAAAAGGCAGCTGCTTTCATTGCAATGTATATCCCATCTGTTCTGGCGATATATTCAGGTAATACGATCAGTTATGATGAAAATGGCCATGGTTACACATATTTATTTTCTTTACCCGTAAATAAAAAAATATATGTCAGAGAAAAATATATTTTTTCCTTTATCATGACAGCATGTGGATGGTGCATTGGAATGATCTGTGCAGGAATTATGGTACTCATAAATCCTGAAGAGGTGTTTGATCCGGAAATGCTGGCAATGGAGTTGATCACATTTTTTGTGTTTCAGGCAATTGCGGGAATTATGATCGCGATCAGGATAAGGTTCGAAGGAGAGAAAGGGCGAATTGTGCTGCCAATCGCAATTTTAATTATTTTTGCGATTTGTTATACAATTAGATCTTTTGTGAAGGCTAACCTGGGATTAAAAGAAAGTATTCTGCATATGATAGGGGGAATAGGGGATTTTGAAATCGCGATTGCCCTTATTGTGCTAAGTCTGCTTATATGGTTTGCTTCGTATAAGTATAGTATGAGAGCTATGAAGAAGAAAGAGTTTTAGGATAGGCGTGGCAAAAATGCTCCATAAAAAATAATGATTATAAAGATGTAATAGCTACCAAAAATATTATAAAACTTTGTGAAAAAATAGGATTGTGTTTCGTAAGAGTCCCTTGTAAAATAGCGGATAAGGATGAAAAGAAAAGGAGATTCTTATGGGAACCAATGAAAAAGATATGACTGCCGGATCCCCCGGAAAACTGATCATAACTTTTGCCATACCAATGATGCTTGGAAATATTTTTCAGCAGTTTTATACAATGGCAGACACCATGATCGTCGGACAAGTGGTAGGAGTTGAAGCACTGGCGGCAGTAGGTGCTGGAGATTGGCTGGTATGGCTGGTGTTGGGGATCATGACAGGTATCACACAGGGTTTTTCTATTCTTGTATCTCAGTATTATGGAGCAAGGGAAAAGGAAAATCTGAAATGCGCAGTGGCGAAAAGCTATATCATGACAGCATTATTGTCTGTGGTCGTACTCGCAGTAAGTGAAGGTACAGTTTATCATGTTCTTTTATTCTTACAGACACCGGATAATGTCATTGATCTGACAATGCTATATTTGCGGCTGATTTTTGCAGGAATCCCGATCATAGCTGCTTATAATATATTTGCAGCGATTCTTCGGGCACTTGGAAACAGCAGATCTCCATTGATCGCAATGACAGTGGCAGCAGTGATCAATGTGGGACTGGATCTGTTATTTGTGGCGGTTTTTGGTTGGGGTATAGCCGGAGCAGCAGTGGCGACCGTTATCGCACAGGGATTTTCAGCCTTATACTGTTTGATCGTATTACGTAAAATCCCGGATATCCGCCTGGAAAAGAAGGATTTTTACAGGCAGCCCTCTATGAGCCTGCGACTTTTGGAACTGGGAGTTCCTCTTGCAATACAGAATGTGATCATCTCCGTGGGAGGACTTGTGGTACAGTATGTGATCAATGGATTTGGTTTTCTGTTTGTGGCGGGATTTACGGCAGCGAACAAGCTGTATGGAGTTTTGGAGATGGCTGCCGTTTCATATGGATACGCCATTACAACCTATGTGGGCCAGAATCTTGGTGCCAAAAAATACCAGAGGATTCGAAAAGGTGTGCGCAGCGGCACTTATATGGCAGTGCTCACTTCGGCTTTCATTTCCGGCATGATGGTGTTGTTTGGACGTAATGTACTGTCTCTGTTTGTATCCGGTGAACCGGATCAGACCCGACAGGTATTGGATATAGCATATAAGTATTTGTTTATCATGGCTGTCTTTTTGTGGGTGCTGTATCTGCTGTATGTGTATCGTTCCGCTATCCAGGGCCTGGGTAATACTTTGATTCCGCTTGCCAGCGGCATTGCAGAATTTATAATGCGTGTCAGTGTTGCGCTGCTGTTGCCAAAAATGATCGGCGAAGATGGAATATACTATGCAGAGATCTGTGCATGGAGCAGCGCAGCTGTTTTATTATTCGTAAGTTATATGATCATTATACGGAAATATAAAGAAGTCACCGTTCATACATAATGTCATTTACTTGAGGAACCTATAATAATAGACAGGCAGAAAATATCCGGGTTTTAATATGAAATGTTCAGATATTTCATATTTGACAGAAAAACTATTTATATAAAAAGAAAAGTATGATATTATAATACTTATTCGTTGCAACTATGAAAATTGAATAGTCAGAAGGGTGTACAAAGTACTTAATAAGGAATCTGGTGAAATGCCAGAACAGCCACCGCTACTGTGACAGGGACGAAAACCAAAATATCACTGGAGAGATCCGGGAAGATGGTGAGTAGGAAGAACTGGAGTCAGGAGACTTGCCTTTTTGACAGAAGAATTCTGATTCGGATGGGATACAGAAGGAATAAGCTCTGCCTGAGGTGGAGGTTTGTTTTTTGTGCTGATATGATGCTGGATCATATCAGCTTTTTTTATTTTAACCGAATAAACAGATGAAAAATGAGGAGAAATGAAAATGGGAAAAGTAATTGCAAAGCGTTTTATATTTATGATTCCGGTAGTTCTGGCGGTTACATTTATTATTTTTATGCTGAGTTTTATATCGGCAGGTGATGCGGCCAGAGTTCTGGCGGAGAAAAAATACGAGCATCCGTCACCGGAGCAGATAGAAGAAGTACGGCATGAGGAAGGACTGGATCAGCCGGTGCTGGTACAATACGGGAAATGGCTGGATCAGGCACTTCACGGCGATTTTGGAAAATCATATTCTACCAGAAAACCGGCTTTTGAGGAATTAAAAAGATATTTTCCACAGACATTTAAACTGGCAGTTACTTCGTTTTTATTGTTGATGATCGTATCAGTCCCTCTTGGAATTTTGTCGGCAATTTATGAAAACAGAGTTCTGGATAAAGTCATTCGCATTTTGTCGTCCCTCAGTGTATCTATGCCGTCTTTCTGGATCGGTCTGATGCTGCTATATATATTTGGAGTAAAGCTAAAAGTGATTTCCGTGATCGGAGGAGATGCCGGAGGTATCCCGATTCTCGCGGCATTTGCCATGGATATCAGTTTCTTTGGAATTATGACGAGATTGATCCGTACTAATATGATACAGGTGCTGAAGCAGGATTACATACGTGCCAGCAGAGCCAAGGGATTGTCATCTGTAAATGTAATTTTGCGTCATGGTCTGAAAAATATTCTGATTCCTGTGCTGACACGTCTGGTATCAATTGTGATCGGTTTTTTCTGTGGCTCAGCTGTGATAGAAAGTATTTTTTCAATTCAGGGAATCGGAAATCTGGCATTGAAATCCGTGATCTCAAAAGACACTCCGGTGCTGCAATGTTTTATCTTTATTCTGGCTATTGGCATTGTAGTATTAAATTTTCTTGTGGATATCGCCTATTCTGCGATTGACCGGCGAATCCAGTTAAAGTAAAGGAGAGATCATAGAATGGGAAGCAGAAGAAAGCAGAAAACAGAAAAAAGCATGATCCAGAATCTGTACTGGAAACAGGTATTCCGGTCACCAAAAACAAAAATAGGATTGATGGTGGTCATAATTTTTGTATTGGCAGCTATTTTTGCACCTGTACTGGCGCCGCATGATCCACTGCTTGTGGATGTTTCGATAAAATTAAAGAATCCGTCGGCGGCATATCCTTTAGGTACTGATCAGCTGGGACGATGTATTTTATCAAGACTTCTCTGGGGCAGCCGGTATTCACTGAGCTATAGCTTTACGGTGCTTCTGATCACCGTATGTGTCGGGGTGCCGATCGGACTGTTTGCCGGATACGTAGGTGGAAAAATCGATTCCATAATTATGAGGATCATTGATGTATTTATGGCTATGCCGGTCTTTATTGTGGCACTTGCCATTGCAGGAACCGTAGGAGCCAGCGGCGCTCATCTGATCCTGTCCTTATCGGTCGTATCCTGGGCAGAATATGCAAGGCTTGCCCGTGCATTGACACTTCAGGAAAAAAATAAAAATTATATGACCGCACTAAAAGCCGGAGGCTGCGGCCACGCAAGGATCATATTCAGGCATGTATTGAGAAATATCCTGCCATCTGTGATCGCACTGGCAACAATGGAAATCGGTTCGATCATTCTGTCAATTGCCGGTTTTTCCTTTATCGGCCTTGGTGTGCAGGCGCCGACACCGGAATGGGGGATCATGCTTAGTGACAGTAAAAGTTATATCCAGACTTATCCAAGACTGATGTTTTATCCGGGTATACTGATCATGATCATTGTTCTGGCATTTAATTATCTGGGGGAGGGAATACAAAATGGAACAGCCCAAAAATGATGTTCTAAAGGTAAAAAGATTACATGTGGAGTTTCAGACCTCTCACGGAATGGTTCATGCAGTAAAAGATGTCAGCCTGGAAGTAAAGCGCGGAAGGATCCATGCTCTGGTGGGAGAAAGCGGAAGCGGCAAGTCAGTTACCTCTCTGACGATCATGAATCTGCTTGCAGGAAATGGAAAGGTGATATCCGGAGATGTGACACTGAACGAAAAGAGTCTTCTGAAGTTATCAGGAAAAGAAAAACGACAGTTATACGGAGACAGGATCGGAATGATCTTTCAGGATCCGACCGCTGCTCTTGATCCGCTTTTTACAGTTGAACAACTGCTTCTGGAAGGACTGAGGAAACATCGCAGAATGAGCAAAAAACAGGCAAGGGAAGCTGCGTTGGAAAGTCTGCGGATGATGAATCTGCGTGATCCGGAAGAACTGATGAAGAAAAAACCTTACGAATTGTCTGGAGGTATGTGCCAACGTGTTATGATCGCCATTGCCATGTCCATGAAACCGGATTATCTGATTGCAGATGAGCCGACGACAGCATTGGATGTAACCGTACAGAAGCAGATCCTGGAAGAAATCTATCAGCTATCCAGGAAAGAAAATCTGGGTGTGTTATTTATTACGCATGATCTGGGTGTGGTGGCAGAGATCGCAGATGATGTTTCGATCATGAAAGACGGCGAAATAGTGGAAAACGGAACAGTTGAAGAGATCTTTTATCATCCGCAGCATTCATATACAAAAAAACTGTTGGATGCAGTTTTATAGGGGAAAAGTATGAGTACGTTACTAAAGACAGAACATTTAAAAAAATATTATGGCAAGAAAAAAATTGTGAAGGCAGTGGATGATGTAAGTCTGGAAATCCATGCAGGATCATCCATGGCCCTGATCGGTGAAAGTGGAAGTGGTAAAACTACATTCGGAAAGCTGATCGCCGGCCTGGAGAAACCTACAGATGGAAAATTCTGGTTTCAGGGACAGGAAATGCAGGATTTGTCTGAAAAGCAGTTTCGTCCATATCGCAAGAATCTTCAGATGGTCTTTCAAAGCAGCAGCGGGGTATTTGATCCCGGTTATACCATTGGAGAAAATATTCTGGAAATTTTGAAATTACATGAAAAACTGCAAGAGGGAGAGTATGAAGAACGGGTAAAAGAAGCTTTGATCCAGACGGGGCTTGATCCGGATATTCGCAACCGTTATGTTGGACAGATTTCAGGAGGTCAGTGTCAGAGAGCTAATATTGCGAGAGCATTGGTATTAAGACCGGAACTTGTGATCTGTGATGAACCGGTATCCAGTCTGGATTATTCCATACGAAAGCAGATCCTGCATCTGTTAAATGAACTGCAGGAAAAATATGAGATGACCTATTTACTGATCACTCACGATCTGTCCAATGTTCCATATCTCTGCAAAGAGGTGGCTATCATGTATCAGGGACGCGTGGTCGAGTTTATCGATCATACGGACAGCTTAAAGGAGACTGCTGTACATCCTTATACAAAAGATCTGTTTGATTCTATTCCGGTAAAAGAACCGAAAATGCGAAGAATCGGATCGCAGGAAAAGAAAATATTTTCAGATACCATTCCGGAACAAGGCTGCCCATATCAGAACCGGTGCATAAGATGTACAAACATATGCAGAGAGCATATACCGGAATTGACAGAAATTGAAACAGGACATTTTGCGGCATGTCATATGCTGTAAAATATAAAACAAACAAAGGAGAAGAAGAAATGAAGAAAAGACGTGTAGCAAAACTGATAGCATTGAGCATGGTGGCGGCAACTTTACTGACAGGTGTCAATGTACAGGCAAAAGAGGAAAAAGTAGTTACGGCAATGACATCCATTGATCTGACTCCTGAACTTTGTGATCCTACAAAAAGTGGTGCGGACTTTCGTCTTTATGAAATGATCTATGATCCACTGGTGCGTTATGGAGAAAATGGAGAAATTAAACCGGCATTGGCAGAATCCTGGGATATCAGCAAAGATGGCACAACCTATACGTTTCATTTAAGAAAAGATGTGAAATTCTCAGACGGTACAGTGTTTAATGCAGACAATGTGATGTGGAATTATAACAGATGGGTGGAACAGGATGTGATCGGTAACTTTTCAGCCAAACTGGAAAATGTTACAAAGGTAGATGATTATACTGTAGAATTTAAGTTTGCAGAACCATGCTATACATTGCTGATCGAATTCAGCTATCCAAGACCATTCCGTTTCACCTGTGAAAGTGCAATGGATGAAGACGGAGAATTTTGTCAGGAAGTAGGTACCGGAATGTGGATGATCGACAGTTATGAAAGCGGTCAGGAGGTTGTCCTGGTACCAAATCCTAATTATTACGGTGAGAAACCAAATATTGATAAAGTAGTTCTGAAACAGGTGGTAGACGGTGATGCCAGAGTGATGGCACTTCAGAGTGGAGAGGCAGATCTGAATCTTCAGGATATTCCATCCGAAAGCTTCAGTATTATCCAGGCAGATAAAAATTTATCGACAGAACAGCAGGTTTCCACACTTTCTTACTATCTGATCGAAAATTATGATACACCGGCGCTTCAGGATATAAACGTACGTCAGGCACTGAATTATGCAACAAATAAAGAAAGCATTGTAAATGATCTGCTGGATGGTTACGGCAATCCGGCAACCGGACTTATGTCTTCGACAGTTCCTTATGTAACAGAAGAAAACAGCAAGGGTTATCCATATGATCCGGATAAAGCGAAGGAACTGTTAAAGGAAGCAGGATATGAGGATACAGACGGAGATGGTATTGTAGAAAAAGACGGAGAACCACTGAGCCTCAGACTGGTATTCCAGACTGAAGAATATGCTTCCTGGAAGTCACTGTGTGAATACCTGAAATCTGAATATGAGAAGGTTGGTGTGGGTGTTGAACTGGTAGAAAAAGAATCTGCAGCTTACTATGATGAGATCTGGAACACCAGAGACTACGATCTGTGCATTTACCGCAGCTATGAAGACTCCTGGATGCCTCATGGTTTCCTGAAATCAATGTTCTATGCGGAAGATGGAGCAAAAGCAGTAAACTGGTACGATGAGGAGCTGAACAAAGATCTCGGAGAAGTATTAAAAACACAGGATGAAGAAAAACGTACGGAATTATACGATAAGATCCTTACACGTATCAATGATCAGGCAGTAACAGTGCCGCTGTATTATCCGAACCGTGATTATATCTATAATAATACCAGACTGACCAATGTAGAGCTTGCACCGACTGCCTATGAAGGCATTAACTGGGCAACACTGGATGTAGTGGAGTAAAAAAAATGTTTGAAAAAATCGAGAATAAATGGACAGAAGATTCCGGTGATTATGATGATATGATCCAAAAACAATTGAGTAACAAAAGAACGGTATCTCACTGGACAAAAGAATTGAAAAGACTTCTTGGACCTGAGCCCCTTCGTATTTTAGAAGTGGGCTGCGGCCCGGGTTTTATGAGCATCATAGCAGCGCGTCTGGGACATGATGTAAAAGCGATAGATGGTTCATCAGGAATGGTAGAAAAAGCCAGAAGGAATATGCGACAGTATCATCAACAGGTGGAAATCTGTGAGGAAGATGGTGTAACTTTGCCATTGGAACAAGAACAAAGCTATGATGTGATACTTTCCAGAGATGCGGTGTGGACATTATATGATCCGGAAAAAGCTTTCAGACGCTGGAAGGCTGTATTAAAACCAGGTGGAAGGATCATTTATTTTGATGGGGACTATCGTACCGTCGAACCCACATTAAAAAATAAGATCCATATGAAAATTGCTGATTTTCTTATTTATGTTACAGAAAGAAAAACATATGGATCTGACGTGAAGGAAAACAGCGGAATTTATGAAAAGCTGCCATTTACATCGCAGAAGCGTCCGGAAGCGGACTTTCAGATATTAAAAAAGGTACGCTTTGCCAGGATCCAGATCAGAGAGAACCGCTGGCTAAACAGACCATGGACGATGGATTTCTGGAAATACGGATATCAGGGGAAAAAATTTATTGTAATAGCCACAAAGAAGGAGAAGTGACATGCAAAACGATAAGATCAAAGAGTACTGGGAAGGAGAAGCTGGCATTTACAGCGAAGGGATCAAGGCAGAATTGAAAAGTGAAACAGCAGAAAACTGGAAGAATCTGATTCTGGAGTATGCGCCGGAAAAAGAACATCTGGAAGTACTGGATGTAGGCTGCGGGCCGGGATTTTTTGAAATTATGCTGGGAAAAGAAGGACATCATGTGACCGGGATCGATATTACTGAAAATATGATCCATGAAGCAAAGGAAAATGTAAAGGCAGCAGGTTTATCCGCAGATCTGATGACTATGGACTGCCACAATCTGAATTTCCCGGATGAGACATTTGATATGGTTATCTGCAGAAATATCACATGGACGCTGGATGATCCACAGAAGGCTTACAAGGAGTGGCTGCGTGTACTGAAAAAAGGCGGACGCCTTTTGGTATCGGACGCCTGCTGGTATCTGCATCTTTATGATGAAGAAAAGAAAAAGATTTACGAGGCACATGATGCTGCCATGTGGGAAAAATACGGAAGAGGTATCCATGCTCATGAAGATGCGGAAACAGGGAAAGAGCTCAGCAGTAAGCTGTTTATGAGTGATAAAAAGCGCCCGGCATGGGATCTGGATCACATGATGGAGATCGGCTTTTCCAAAGTGTTTGCCCTGAAGGACATCAGTGATATTTCCAGAACTTCCATGGATCGTGAGCTGAATAAGCTGACACCTCAGTTTTTAGTGGGTGGAGAAAAATAAGCGGGCCGGCGTTAAATAAAACGCTGGACCCGTTCCATTGTAGTTTTTAATATAAAGATATCCGTCAGTACATCACCGGTTTCCAGAGAATGGTTGGCGTTTTGGGTGAGAAAGAGAGGTACATCTTTCTGCGCTGCCAGTTCCCGGATGGAATCGGTTTCGGCCCAGGGATCTGCGGTGCCGTGGAAGGCGATGCTTCCGGCAAGTGGGAAGGAAAAGGTCTCTGCAAGAGGTGTAAACAGGATGCTTTTTACAGTCAGATCGTGTCGGGAAGCATAGGCAGAGGAGATGACTGTACCAATGCTTTTGGAAATAAACAGAACGCTGCCATAGGAATTCCAGTCGATGCTGCTTAAGGAGCGTTCTGTCTGTTCCAGGGCGAGGTCAAAGGCCTGTTTCATTTTTTCGGGGTTTCCTTTGACATTTTCCGGAAGGTTGTCATAGGATACAGTGCGGATCTGGTAGCCGTGTTTGCTGGCAAGGCGGCCGGTATAGTACAGAAGCGGCTTGTCAGCCGTGTATCCGATGCCCGGAAAAACAACAGCTAATTTCGGGGCATTTTTATCTGCTCCGGCTGTATGAGAGGAAACTTTTGCATAGAGCATCTGCAGCTGAAGCTTTTCCTGAAGCTCCTTTAAGGTAATGGAGATCGTACAGGAATCGGATGGAAGATAATCATAATCGGTAACAATGCCGTCCTCTTCCATGGAATAAACAATGTGTGAGGAACCCATGAGTTCCATGTCTTCTTCAATATCTGAAAGTAATTCTTCGTATGATTTCATATTAATTCAAACCTTCTATTAAAAAATCTTTTATTTTTACAGATGCTCCTATTATACTGGATTCATTGAATAACAGCAAGAGCCGGCAGAGCGAAGTTAAACCTTGCTTTTATCCTGCCTGCACGATATACTAATATATATTTGACTAACGGAGGGTTTTACAAATGAAAATTGCAGCAACATACGATAATGGAAACATTTTTCAGCATTTTGGAAAAACAGAGTTTTTCAAGGTATATGAGGTGGAGGATAACAAGGTTATTTCCAGTGAAGTGATCAGTTCCAATGGCACCGGACATGGTGCACTTGCCGGACTTCTTGCAGATCAGGGGATTAGCGTTCTGATCTGTGGCGGAATCGGCGGCGGCGCTCAGGCAGCACTTGCTGAGGCTGGTGTTGAGTTATGTTCTGGAGCACAGGGTGATGTAGATGCAGCTGTGGATGCTTATCTGAAGGGCGAACTGGTATCCACAGGTGTGAACTGTGATCATCACCATCATGAAGATGGACATTCCTGCGGAAGCCATGAGGATGGACACTCCTGCGGTGGTCATGAAGACGGACACTCCTGCGGAGGCTGCGGCGGCGGATGTGGTTCCCAGCCATCTATCACAGGTCCTAATGTCGGAAAAACCTGCCGTACACATTACAGAGGAACCTTTAACGACGGAACACAGTTCGATTCTTCTTATGACCGTGGTGAGCCACTGGAATTCATCTGCGGAGCAGGCCAGATGATCAAAGGCTTTGATGCGGCAGTTGCAAACATGGAGGTTGGCCAGGTGATAGATGTTCATCTGATGCCTGAGGAAGCTTACGGTATGCCGAATCCGGATGCGATTTTTACACTTGAGATCGAACAGCTTCCAGGCGCTGAGGATCTTACTGTAGGACAGCAGGTATACCTCTCCAATCAGTATGGTCAGCCGTTCCCGGTTAAAGTTAACGCAAAAGATGAAAAAACCATTACTTTCGATGCCAATCATGAGATGGCAGGTAAAGAGCTGAATTTCAGAATTGAATTAGTAGAAGTGAAATAAGCAGGAACAGTGGGAGGTGCTGTATGGGAGCATATGGCATCTCCCTTTTTTACCTGAAGGGAGGAAGCTTTCCTGATGAGGATCTCTATGATACCATTTGGATTACTGTCCGGTTTTATGGATGGTAAAGAAATCCGGATCACAGAGCTGGGTGAAGATGGATTTCGGCTTCGCCTGGCAGAGGAATGCCCGGAACCGGAGCAATTTCTGATCTGTTTTTACGATATGAAAAAAGCCGGGTACAGGAGCGTGGAGATCCGGAGGTTTGGGATGAGTGCAGCAGAGGAGCAATATCTGCAGGATCAACAGCCATCTGAAAAGGAAACCGGAAAATATTTTTACAGGGAATATTCTGTGAGAGTGGAACAGAAGGACTATGTACAGGAGGTTCGGCGTCTGGCCGGAGAGTACAACAGATATATCCGTCTGAAGCTGGAGGGAGACGATGGAGAGCTGGCGAAATCACTGACCGGTTATCCTGCAGAGCTGGATGAGATGCACTGCAGGAGTCTGGAAGAACAGAAGAAGCGGTGGTTTTTCAGAGAAAGTGAAAAGGCTTCCGGAAATCCACAGAATACAATGGGTACAGAAGAATTAAGGCTTTTGGATAATGCAGAGTTTGCCCTGGAATTAAACTGCACTTCCCTGTATGAAGAATATCTGCGCCAGCCGCTGCAGGATTTTCTGGCGTCTTACTGGCAGAAGAATTACCTCACTCACAGTTATTTTGCAGGCCGGACACCGGACAGATTTTATATTGGAAATCAGTTCTGCCATAATCTGTTTCCGACAGAAGAGCAGCTTTTTTCTATTATGGATAAAATGTATTCGGAGGGATCGGAGATCACACTGGTATTTTCTTATATCCGGGAATTTATGCTTTTGTCTGTGGGAAAGCTTCTGGAAAAGGTGGATAACTGGTGCTGTATTCATGGGGTGAATGTGGAAATCGTAGTCAATGACTGGGCTATGGCGGAAATGCTCTGTGGAAAAACATCCCGCCTGCGTCCTGTTCTGGGGACATTGCTCAATAAACGAAAAAAGGATCCGCGAATGAAATATAAATCCGGTGATACCTCATTATTTCAGCAAAACAGCCTGAATGCGGGGGTTTATCGGGATTTTCTGGCTGAAGAATTTCATATCCACAGATACGAATGGGAGTCCTGCGGATATCCACAGGAGCTTCCGCCGGGAAAAAACAGTCTGCATCTGCCTTTTTATCAGACAAACACTTCGCAGTACTGTCCGTTGTATGCTTTGTGCACCACCGGAGATCGTGGTATACAGCAGCTTGCGGAGCACTGTCCGAAATTCTGTGAAAAATACGCACTGCTTTATCCGGAACATTTACACATGGCAGGGCGGTATAACTCCCTGTTTGGTGTGGATAAAACACTTCCGGAGTCAACGGAAATGTGGAAAAATATAAAAGGTACAAAGCCGGATCGCATTGTTGTCAATATATGACAGGTGATGGGCAGGCTGCGAAGGTGGATCGCGAATATCCGTTTGATAAAAATACATTGCGGAAAAAAGGAACAGGACATGGATAACAGTATGAAAATAACAGTCGGGTTAGGCTCCATAGATGAATATGAACGTTTCGTGCAGGCAGGAGCAGATGAATTTTTCTGTGGCTATGTACCCTTTTCCTGGGCGGAAAAATACGGCACAGTAATGCCGTTAAATCGCAGGGAGGTTCTCTGCTATAATGTTCAGCTTGGTGCATACAGTGAGCTGGAGATCCTTTCCCGGATGGTAAAAAAATATAAAAAGCCGGTGCATCTCACCTTCAATTCCCTGTATTATCTTCCGGAACAGTATCCGGAGATCGGAGATATCATAGAGAAGTGCATGGAAATTGGATTTCGAAGCTATATCATTGCAGATCCGGCACTTCTTGTTTATCTGAAAAACAGGGGACTTTCCTGCGAGATCCATCTCAGCGGAGAAACAGGGGAAGTGAACAGCGAAATGCTGAAAATGTTCCGGCGCTTTCCTCTGAAGAGATTGATCTTTCATCGGAAAAACACGTTCCGGGATATGCAGTCTGTTATTGTATCTCAGAGAGAAGTGGAAAAACAGGCCGGGATCCGACCGGAGGCGGGAATGGAGTTCGAGGCCTTTGTGCTGAATGAAATGTGCCAGTTTACGGGAGCATTCTGTAATTCGCTTCACTGTGATGAGATGGGATATCTTTGCAGGGTGCCCTATTGGCTTGGAACTGTACGGAATGGTGAGGCTGTTCCGGAAAAAATAGTGGCTCTTCAGGAGCAGGCGTGGGATCAGGAACCGGATCTGAAAGCATATGATGAATCCGGATATCTTTGTGGTGAGACAGGCTGTGGACTGTGTGCACTGTATCAGCTGAAGCAGGCAGGGATCACGTACCTGAAGCTGGTTGGCCGGGGAAACTATGTGGATCACATGGAAAAAGATATCCGGAATTTGCGAAAAGCGTTGGAAATTCTGGACGCTGCAGAAAATGAAACAGCGTTTCAATGTATGATAAAGAGGATATTGTTTCCACATGGGTGCAGTGAAAAGTGTTATTATTGATGGAATAATATAAATATTCACGAAAACCGGGATCCGGGCAGAATATACTTTCAGGAGAAATCCAGGACTGAAAGCTGTAAATATCAAATTGTTAAGATAATAGTGGGAGAAAAGATATAAAATGAATTTCGAGCGTGTAAAAAGAGAAGAAGCAGATACAGTTCTGAAGCTGTACCGTTCATTGCTGGGGACGCCCTATTGTGTGTGGACAGAGGAGTATCCTTCAGAAAAAGAAGTGGAATTTGATCTTTCCAGAGATGCGCTGTTCTGTATGCGGGACGATGCGGGAAGTATCGCAGGTGTGATCTCCATTGATGATGATCCAAATGTGGAATGTCTCACATGCTGGTCAGAAACCATGGTGCCGTCAGCGGAGGTCTCCCGGGTGGGAGTATGTCAGGAATTCCAGAATCAGGGGATTGCCGGGAAACTTCTTAAGGGTGTGATGGAAGAATTGAAGAAGCGTGGCTATAAAGCTGTACATCTTCTTGTTGCGAAGGACAATGTAAAAGCACTCCGCTCTTATGATAAGCTGAATTTTGAGAACGTGGGAGAGTGTGAACTCTGGGGACATATGTACTGGTGTTATGAGAAAGCATTATAAAAAATGAAAAACAGGTATCTTTTTGCCGGGCGGTAAATCGACCATCAATGTCAGATCGATAAGTGGTGGTCAATACACAGTCAGCAGAGAAGATACCTGTTTTTTGTTCACAGCAGAT
The DNA here is from genome assembly GCF_022868965.1 of Blautia sp. NSJ-140. Classification (NCBI taxonomy): domain Bacteria; kingdom Bacillati; phylum Bacillota; class Clostridia; order Lachnospirales; family Lachnospiraceae; genus Blautia; species Blautia sp. NSJ-140. The sequence goes on from NZ_JALIFS010000011.1 coordinate 140,763, forward strand.
CAGATCCTCCGGCAGCTGTCCCTTTCGATCAGCTGGTGAGGTACAATGATCTTTGTGGCCGGAAGGCTCGGATTTTCGATATGACTGATCATCTGCGTAGCCGCTTCCATTCCAAGCTGCCCAGAGTTAATATCAATGGAGGTCAGCTGCGGCGAAGTCAGTCTGGCAAAAAGCGAGTTGTTAAAGGAAAGAATGGACAGATCTTCCGGTATGGAGATATCTGCTTCCATACAGATCCGCTCCAGAGAAAGCGCCAGAATATCATCACTGACGAGCACAGCTGTAGGGCGCTCCTCACTTAAAAGCAGCTTTCGAAGCTCCTGAAACTCATTCTGGGAAGCTGCAGGAACTTCTATGCAGTATTCGGGCTGTACGGTTAATCCGTGGCTGATCAGCGCAGTCATGTAGCCGGTTTTACGGTCTGCGGAAAAGACCAGGGAATTATCTACGCCCAGATAAGCAATCTTCCGGTGGCCCAGAGCATAAAGATACTCCGTTGCCTCCTGTCCGGCAAGAAGGTTGTCATTATCGATATAGATCGTATTATTGGTGTACTGCGCCGGTTTTCCGATCAGGATATAGAGAAGTCTCTCACTGAAAAGAAAATCAATAACAGGATCATTCACACGGGAATAAAGAACGATAAATCCGTCAACCTTACCGCTTCTGGACATGGAACGTACTGCGTTAAGGATCTCTTCTTCATTCTGACCGGTAACAATGGTACTGATATACTGATGTGCGTTACAGTAGTGGCTGATTCCCCGGATCGTCTCAAGGTAAAAGGAATTCTCGTATGTCTCCTTTGGGGACGGAGGCAGGATGATACCGATGGAGCGGGAAATCTGTGCTGCCAGGTTGCTGGCCTGAAAATTCGGCTCATAGCCAAGCTCCGCCATGGCTCTGCGTACACGTTCCTTGGTTTCTTCACTGATAGATGGATTATTTTTGCAGGTTCTGGAAACGGTAGACGGGGACACCCCGGCCAGAGCTGCCACATCTTTGATGGTTACTGCCATAAATTTGCCTCCTCACGGATATGCCGGATCAAAGCTATGCATCTGATCCGGCTTTTTTTATCTCAGTCTGATAGAGATATTGTAGTTCATAACAAGGATACTGTCAAACATATTGCACGGAAAGTTGCATAAAATTGCGTGAAAGCAGGTGCGCAGAGAATCAAGTGGTGAGATGCAGACAGATTTCTGTTTGACACAATGAAAAACTGCACAAAATCAGGATGCAAAAATTGTAAGAAAGGTAGAAAAGACAAAAATGCATTGCACTTCATGCAAAATGAACGTATAATTTATGCAAACGGTTGCATGGATTGCATGAAGCTGCATCCGTGAGAGGATAATAAATAAGATGCCCTGAGATGCAGGGCTCAACATAAGGAGAGAAAAGATATGGATAAAAGAGCAGCTGGCATTTTGATGCCGATCACAAGTCTGCCGTCAGAGTACGGCATCGGATGTTTTTCAAAGAGTGCCTATGATTTTGTGGACTGGCTGAAGGAAGCGGGACAGAGCTACTGGCAGATCCTTCCGCTGGGACCTACCAGTTACGGAGATTCTCCGTACCAGTCCTTCTCCACTTTTGCGGGAAATCCGTATTTTATCAGCCTGAAGGCACTGGTGGAGGAAGGCGTCCTTACAAAGGAGGACTGTGATAAGGTCAGCTGGGGAAGAAGAGCAGACAGCGTAGACTATGAAAAAATCTACAAAGGCCGTTACAAGCTTCTCCGCAAAGCTTACGAAAACAGCAACATCAGCGAGAATCCGGATTATCAGAAATTTGTTGCAGAAAACAGCTGGTGGCTTTCCGACTATGCACTTTTTATGGCAGTGAAGGATCAGTTCGGCGGTGTTGAGTGGACAAAATGGGCAGAGGATATCCGCCTTCGCTGGGCAAATGCCATGGACTACTATCGCAGAGAATTATATTTTGATATTGAATTCCAGCAGTATATGCAGTTTAAATTCTATGAGCAGTGGATGAAACTGAAAAAATATGCCAACGAAAAAGGCATCCAGATCATCGGAGATATCCCGATCTATGTAGCTATGGACAGTGCAGATACCTGGGCTCATCCGGAGCTTTTCCAGCTGGATGAGGAGAATGTGCCGGTGGCTGTAGCCGGATGCCCGCCGGACGGATTTTCCGCAACAGGACAGCTCTGGGGAAATCCACTGTATCGCTGGGATTATCACAGAAATACAGGATATCAGTGGTGGCTCTCCAGACTGAGCTACGTATTCCGTCTTTATGATGTGGTAAGAATTGATCATTTCCGTGGCTTTGACGAGTATTTTTCCATTCCATATGGTGCGGAAAATGCTATTGGCGGTCACTGGGAAAAAGGTCCCGGGATCGATCTGTTCCGCAAAGTGGAGCAGGCCCTTGGCTGGAAGCAGGTCATTGCGGAGGATCTTGGCTATGTGACAGATTCCGTACGTCAGCTTGTCCATGACAGTGGATTCCCGGGAATGAAGGTCCTGGAGTTTGCGTTTGATTCCAGAGATTCCGGCTGTGCCAACGATTATCTTCCGCACAACTATCCGGAGAACAGTGTGGCATATACAGGAACCCATGATAATGAGACCATCGCCGGATGGTGGAAGAGTATTATGGCAAAAGAGCGTAAGCTTGCCAGGGATTATCTCTGTGATAACTACACACCGGATAAGGAGCTGCATAAATGCTTTATCAGCCTGGTTATGAGAAGCAGTGCAAAGCTCTGTGTGATCCCTATGCAGGATTATATGGGCCTGGATAACAGCTGCAGAATGAACCAGCCTTCCACAGTAGGAAAGAACTGGAAGTGGAGGATCCGCAAAAGGGAGCTGACTGTGAAGCTTCAGAAAGAGATCCATGGTATTGCACTTCGCTATGGACGTATGAATTGGTCTGATTAACTGGTACGTTTGTGAGGTATATTCCAGTTAAACGGGACGTGTATGAGAGTAGGGAGAATTTTGATAGAATAGTGTTTTCTTGTGTGATATAATGCTGTTTCGTGGAGGCAGCTGTCAGTAAAAGGTAAGGCTGACAGCTGCCTTATTGTATTTTCAGATCTGCGGTAAATGATAAAGTGATACATTTATATATGCAGAAGATCAGAAGGGAGTGTCTGATCTGCAGCAGTGGATAATCCTGAATAACGGAAGATTTTTTACAATAAGGGGAGAATTATGACAGGAAAAACACACGCAGCAGTCGGACTCGGAACAGTGCTGGCAGTTACACAGCCCTCTACGGTTTCCGGTCTGGTACTTGCGGCAGGAACAGGAATGCTTGGAGCACTGATCAGCGACATTGATGTAGGAACTTCCAAATCCCATAAGGATGCGGACCGGATCACGCTGATCGCGGTTCTGCTTGTGGCAGCAGAGATCGCATTGAATTATTTTTATGATTTTTCCATCTGGGAAAAGATCCGCAATAACCAGTCTATAGCGCCGGTTGCCATGGGAGTTATTATTTTTATTGCAGTCTGTGCCTTTGGAAAAAATCAGCCACACCGTTCATTTATGCATTCGATCATGGCTATGGCTATTTTGAGTGCAGCCATATCCATGGTGTCAGTGCAGCTGGTATTTTACTTTGTGGTTGGATTTGCATCACATCTGGTGCTGGACTGCTTTAACCGGAAACGGGTACGGATCCTGTATCCGCTGCCGGGAGGCATTGCGCTGGATTTCTGTAAGGCAGGAGGCTTTGTGGATTCCCTGCTTTTTAAGCTTGGATCCGTAGCTGTGATCTTTGAGATCGTATATCTGGCTGTGCAGATGGGAGAGAGCTGGAAGCTTTTTCGAATGTAGAGGATGTTTTATTTACCGATTACGGATAATTTTATGCAAGTAATTGAAGATGGACAAAATAGTAATTGTATTAACTAATAAACTATAGTATAATACAAATATGGACACAACATATAAATCAAACAACAATGTCGTCTATTCCTGTAAATACCATGTAGTATGGTGTCCAAAGTATAGACGAAAAGTATTAATTAATGGTGTGGACGTCCGGCTGAAGGAGCTGCTCACAGAGTATGCTGCAAATCTTTCTGTAGA
>NZ_JALIFS010000012.1:0-134443 GCF_022868965.1 Blautia sp. NSJ-140
CGCCACTAGAATTAAATTAAATCGACCGAAGTTTCAATAAAGTAATTCCCGTTCGACTTGCATGTGTTAAGCACGCCGCCAGCGTTCATCCTGAGCCAGGATCAAACTCTCTGATAAAATGTTTGATTCATTTACTCAAGACAACCGTTTGGCTATCTCTCGTTTTTACTGCTTTTGGTTTGTTTAAACCGTTCTTTAAATGTAAAGAAATTTTCGAGAATCGTATGTGTTTCACTGTTTAGTTATCAAGGTTTGTTGCGTCTGTCTCTCAGACAGCTCATTTATTTTATCTCATCTCAAATCGTTTGTCAAGTACTTTTTTCAACTTTTTTCAAACTCTTTTTTGATGAATCTCTGTCTCGTTGACAGCTTGTTTACTTTATCATGTCTGCAAGCATTTGTCAACAAGTTTTTTTCATTTTTTTGAAAAATTTATTTTTTTCAAAAAAATAACGGAGAAGGAGGGATTTGAACCCTCGCGCCGCGTTAGCGACCTATACCCTTAGCAGGGGCACCTCTTCGGCCTCTTGAGTACTTCTCCAGACTCCGAACTTATAATTTCTTATTAAATTGGAGCGCATTTCTTCTGTGTTTCATCCGAAACGCATGGTTAATTATAGCTGAACGTACTATAATTTGTCAACACTTTTTTTATTTTTTTTACATTAATTTTATTCTACTATGATAGATATGGAATCGAACAAGAGATATACTGTAGTGTTAATGGCTTTACAGCCTTTAGATCCATTAGAAAAGGGGCTGTGAAATAACAGTCATCTACGCAAAAAGAGGACTTTTCGTTCATTTTAAAAGAAAAGTCCTTTTTAAAATTTCATATTCAAATCTTAAGACACATTCTTATAATTCCTAAAATCAGCAAATGTACTGGATAAAAAAGATAATTAAACCACTTATTCTGTTTTCCACGTTCTCCATTATAAGTAAGTGTCAGGCCAAATCCAAGCAAAGCCCATGGTTCTTTGAACATGGAAAGATAGGAAAATGGAATCGCAAGTGCCTGTCGGTCATGAAAAATATAATAGAAATATCCAATCAGCACCGCATGGTGTTCATAATCTAATCCTAGATTCATTGCAGCAAAGCACAATACTGCCACAATGAGAAATGATACGAAATACCATAAAGCTTTCGGCAATGCTGCCATCTTTTCCTTGAGTACATCAATCAGCCAGATCATGGCAAGCACCAAGGCTAACGTAAACATAATATTGTTCCAGTTGGCTTCAAAAAATGTAGCTGTTGTACACATATCAAAAGGAATTTCTGATATTACTCCAAATACAAGAAGTGTAATTAAATACTTCCATTTATTTTTTGTGTGGAAATAGCCTTCCACGAGAAGGAAGATGAATATTGGAAATGCGATTCTTCCTAAAATATCAAAAAAGTCACTCAACCGATTCAATGCTCCTCCATCCAAATTCGGATAGATTAACGCTTTGTTTGTGTGATCGATAAGCATAGATAGAAAAGCAATGTATTTAAGCTGTGCCCCTGAAAATATTTTTATTCTTTCTTTTATATTGTTCATAAAAAATAGTCCTTTTTTTAATTTCTTCAATTACATTCACTTATTGGGTCATCTTTACCCACCCCACTGGATATGGCGAAAAGGAACCGTTGAATAGTAGGAAGCTAAGATTGTGATAACTCTATATTACTATAGTTGTTTTGAAAAAACTATATAAAAGAAGAGTTTATGAAGCATAAAGCTTTAAAGAAAATCGAAGGAGGAAAGTCCACTCAAAGAGTGAATATACAAAAATAAAAGATTAAGGTGCAGAAACTTTATCTGGAATTGTTGGAGAAATTGCAGTAGCATACAGGTTACTGTTCACTCCCGTGTCAATCACTTCGCTGATTGACACGGAGGATGCATGTTTTGGCTTGAATGCATCTCGCCCCATCGCCAAAGGCGATTTAAAATGGCGAGATGCGTTGCTGGTCGCACATCGTGTGAACAGTAACGCATACAGCGAAAACAGAGGCTGAAATGAAGAGCTGGATGCAAATGAAAGATATATTTTTTATCAGATCATCCAGAAATTATCTGTGCAGACAATCTTTCTGTATGTCTCAAACTTGAACCACTTATTATGGAACTCTGACTTATTATCAGTTGATTTAAACTCATCCAGGAACTGCTGGTAATCGGCATCGCTGCGGATTTCGAGGGCAAAGCCTCTCTCATCCACAACAGGAAGTCCCATAAAGGCATACTTGTCTAACGTAATAATATCCAGTACCTTTTTATCACGGATCAGAACAGCCGCATTATCCTCCAGAGAAACAATATCAAAATAGCCCGGATACTCAAAGCTGTCACCCTCAACAGGCACCACGTCCCCTACATGGTAAGTCTTAACCTCTTTATCCGCCTTGGAAAGCAGCGCATTCTCAAGGTTAAAATAAAACTCCTCAAAAACATAACCGCCAACCTTCACATCATCCTTCTGGAAATAAGGCTTCTCCCCCTCAGTATCAACCGATTCCACAACACCACATGCAGAAGTCATATGACTCACACGGTCGATCAGGATCAGCTCACCAAGAGTCTTATTCCTCTTAAACTCATCCAGCACAACCTTATCAGAAAGACCGATTTTGCAAAGAGCGATCTCATTCTTCTCAATCGTATCCGCATGCAGATGCTCCCCGGTATTTACATCCGTCTTAAACTCAATACTCTTAACCACACCTGCGATCTTCTTGGTACCAAGCTTCACAAGATACTCCTTGCCCACTTCAAGCCTGGAATCATCCATCCATAGAAGAGTAGCCTCAAATCCCTTTGCAACAGGAATCTCATTATTATTGGTAAGAACACATCCACGGCTTACATCAACCTCTTTATCCAGCTGGATCGTAACAGCCTGGCCGGCAACAGCCTCCTCACGATCATCACTACCCACCAGGATCGTCTTAACAGCCGCTGTCTCGTTGCTTGGGAGCGTTGTGATGATATCGCCTACATGAACCCGGCCACTCTCGATCTGGCCCTGGAAACCGCGAAATTCATGGTTTGGACGGGAAACACGCTGAACAGGAAGATAAAATTCGCTGACATTCTCAGCCTCTGAAACATCCACAGTCTCAAGATGCTCCAAAAGAGCTTTACCCGTATACCAGGGCATATTCGGAGACTTCTTCGTTACGTTATCACCCTCTGTAGCACTGACAGGAATAATCACAACATCCTGAAGCCCCAGAGTCTCAGAAAGCTCATTGATATCCTTTACAATCTCATTAAAACGACTCTCACTGTAATCAACAAGATCCATTTTGTTAACAGCAAATACAAAATGATGGATACCCATCAGAGCGCAGATACGTGCATGACGCCTTGTCTGAACCAGAACCCTCTGCTTCGCATCCACAAGAATAATGGAAAGCTGAGCAAAGGAAGCTCCAACCGCCATGTTCCTTGTGTACTCCTCATGTCCGGGAGTATCCGCAACGATAAAACTTCTTTTATCGGTTGTAAAATAACGATACGCAACATCAATGGTGATTCCCTGCTCACGTTCTGCCATCAGGCCATCCAGAAGAAGAGAATAATCAATGGCACCACCTCTGGAACCTACCTTGCTGTCCAGAAGAAGGGCTTTTTCCTGGTCCGCATATAAAAGCTTGGAATCATAAAGAATATGACCGATCAGTGTAGATTTTCCATCATCCACACTTCCGCAAGTGATAAATTTCAGTAATCCGCTCATCCTAGAAGTACCCCTCTCTCTTTCTTTTTTCCATGCTTGCAGCTCCGCCGTCGGAATCAATAACACGTGTGGTTCTCTCAGATTCCACAGAGCTTAAAGTCTCGTCAATGATCTCGTCCAGTGTCTCCGCGTCAGACTCGATACCACCTGTCAGAGGATAGCATCCGAGAGTACGGAAACGCACCTTTTTCATCTGCGGCTCCTCACCCGGGTTCAGGCGCATCCTGTCGTCATCCACCATGATAATATTTCCGTCTCTGTATACAACCGGACGCTCTTTTGCAAAATAAAGAGGAACGATCGGGATATTTTCTCTCTTAATGTACTGCCAGATATCAGTCTCAGTCCAGTTGGAAATCGGGAAAACACGGATGCTTTCGCCTTTATTGATCTCCGTATTATAAAGCTTCCACATCTCCGGACGCTGGTTCTTCGGATCCCATGCCTGCTCTGCGTTACGGAAGGAGAAGATACGCTCTTTTGCACGGCTTTTCTCCTCGTCACGACGACCGCCGCCAAAAGCAGCTGTAAAACCATATTTCTTAAGAGCCTGCTTCAGAGCCTGCGTTTTCATGATATCTGTGTATGCGGAGCCACTGTCAAAAGGATTGATTCCCTGCTTCACACCATCCTGATTAATGTACTCAAGCATTTCGATCCCCAGATCCTTCGCGGTTTTGTCACGGAACTCAATCATCTCTTTAAATTTCCATGTCGTATTTACGTGAAGAAACGGGAATGGCGGTTTCTCAGGATAAAAAGCCTTCATTGCAAGATGAAGCATTACAGAACTGTCTTTTCCTATAGAATAAAGCATTACCGGCTTCTCGCACTCTGCTGCAACTTCACGGATGATATAAATTGCCTCTGCTTCCAGCTCATCCAAATGTGATAATCCACTCATATCTGATCTCATCCTCCTGTTCCGGCCGCCAGAACCGGCAGCACTTATCTTCTGGTCTAATATTTATTCGAATTCCGTCGATCCACATCGATCACGGATGTAGAACCGTCCGTTTTTGTAATGATCCAGTGAAGGATATCCCCTTCGCTTTTTACATTCATGATACTTCCGTTACCGCCGATATCTGCACCAAGGAAAAAGTCGATGGCACCGGCTTTACATTCCTTTACACAGGAAACGCAGCCCCAGCAGTTTTTCGGATATTTCATCACGGCTTTTTTGTCTTCCATGACGATCAGGGTTCCCGGACATACTTCACTGCATTTTCTGCAGCCAACACATTTTTTCTGATCAATTCGTATGCTCATATGTGTCCTCCTTTACAATGTCACGGAAAATTATCCTGATATCGCCGTTTTCCAGTTTCGAATTTACATATTTATAAAATTTCTCATCTGTTTCCGGATGATCCAGATTTTCGTTAAAAGAATGCCATCTGGTCTCTTTGCGGTTTTTCAGATGAGCGATCAGTGAACGGCACACAATGAGACGCTCACGAAGTTCATATGCAAACATCAGCTCATGCATATCTGCTGCCGCTGTTTTTTCGGCAAGAGCCTGAAGCTGAACGATTTTTTCATCTGCAAGAGCAAGCTGCTTCTCATTAAACTGATAATTAGAAGCAATTCCTCCCGCATATTCATCCATGACTTTCTGCATAGCCTCTTCCAGCTCTTCCACGGAAAATGCCGGTGCGTCTTCATTTCGGAACTTTTCGTACTGGGAAAGAATCTCCTCTTCCTGAACCTTGATCTCTGTCTCAGTCTGAACATCTGCTTCCTTCAGAGTTCCGGCCTTAAACTGTTTCACCATATCCAATGCTGCAAGCTTTCCTTCTGCAAGAGCTCCTGTTACATATTTCTGCGGGCATCCGCCTGCAACATCACCTGCTGCATATAGTCCCTTTACCGTAGTTTCACGGCCTGTATTTACCCAGTAACCGCTGGCTGTATGACCGCCTACGATATATGGCTCTGTTCCCTGGATCTCCACATCCTGCTCGCTGGGGTTCTTTCCGCTTTCGATCCATTTCAGAGTCTGGCTCGGTGCCATGTTGAGATAAGCCTTCAGAAGATCTTCATCCTGTTCCTTCGTGATCCCTGTAGTCTTCAGGTAACACGGGCCGTGGCCAAGCTGATTTTCCCGAACTGTTCCGTAAACTCTCTCGCTTGTGGTCAGTCCGTATTTTGTCTCATAGATCTCGCCAGCTGCATTGATCTGTTTTGCGCCGACACCCTGTGCGATGGTTCCCGTAGGAGCAATGGTATCCTTGCAGCGAAGTGCGATAAAACGCATCTCAAAGGACGTCATCTCCGCACCTGCCAGAATTCCCATTGCGTATCCGGCACCTGTGTTAAACGGCGGATACCACATCTTATGCCTGGAAAATCCGGGATTGTTTGGTTTATAAAGTCCGGCCGCTCCGCCTGTTGCAGCAAGAACTGCCTTTGCCCGGATAATGTATGCGGTTTCTTCCATAATAGAGAAACCAACCGCTCCGTAAACCTGTCCGTCTTTTACAAGAAGGTCTGTGATATTTACATAATTCAGAACGTCTACGTTCTCAGCTTTATGAACTGCATCAGCAAGAAGAGGTTTAAAATTTTCGCCATTGATCTTGATATTACGGTTTCCTCTGGCTACATAATCACCATTTTCATCCTTCAGGATCACAAGCCCAAGCTTCTCCATTTTTGCGGTAACTTCGTTGAAATTCTCCGCTGCTGTAAGAAGAAGGTCCTGCCTTACGATACCGGCGGCATCCTTTGTGGCATAATCTACATAATCCTGCGGCTTGCGGCCTTTTACAATGTAGGCATTGATTGCATTAACACCTGCTGCCAGACAGCCGCTTCGTCTGATATTTGCTTTTTCTGCGATCAGTACTCTGCCGGCTTTCTGTTCTGAGAGAACCAGCGCCGCATAGCAGCCTGCAGTACCTCCGCCTATGATCAGCACGTCTGTTGTAATTTCCTTTGTGTTTAATCTGTTTTTCATACTCATCACTCTGTTATCTGAAGCTCATGTACAGTTACATTTTTCTCTTTATCTACGCCAAAAGCCTTCAACACCGGATTTTCTGCATCCATAAGGGAGAGGATCAGATATTCGATGTTCGGGTCAAATGCAAGTCGTTTATCTTCTTCGGAAGGCCTTGACGGAGACTCCGGATGAGAATGAAAGTTTCCGATCATCTGATATCCGTTCTGACGGATATCTTTGATCGCGCTCAGCTGTTCCTTCGGGTCCATGGAAAAGTGTTCGTTGCTTTCATCGATATTTGTCAGCAGATACACCTTCTCGATGGTTTTTACATCGCCCTCAATGTTCCCTCCCAGAAGGCCGCAGGACTCATTGGGAAGTCCTTTTCTGCAGTGGTCTAATATTTTCTCGTAATCTTCTTTTTTTAATTTCAGCATTTCTTCGCAGCCTCCAATGGGTTTCTATACTTAATTTTCAGTGTTTCAATTCACACACAGCCTGCTCATAATCGATCAGTTCTGTGATCGTCGGATCATCGCCGCATACCGGGCAATGATGATTCTTCGGAAGCTTCACAGTACGGAAGGTCATCTTCAGTGCATCGTAGGTGAGAAGTCTTCCTGTAAGGAGATCGCCCTGTCCGATGATATACTTGATAGCTTCCATTGCCTGAAGGCTTCCGATCACTCCGCCCATAGCTCCGATCACGCCAGCCTGCTTACAGGTCGGTACGGCATCCTTAGGCGGCGGGCTCTGAAATGCACATCTGTAGCATGGGCCCTGTCCCGGAACGTAAGTCATCAGCTGTCCCTGGAAACGGATGATTCCTGCATGTGAAAACGGTTTCTCAGCCATTACACAGGCATCGTTGATCAGGAATTTTGCAGGAAAGTTGTCTGTTCCGTCAAGAATGAAATCGTAATCTTTGATCAGATCCATGATGTTGCTGGAATCTACAAAGGTATGATATGTATTTACAGTAACGTCCGGGTTGATTGCTTTCATGGTCTCAGCCGCAGACTCTACCTTCAGTTTGCCTACATCTGCAGTTGTGTGGATGACCTGTCGCTGAAGATTGGAAAGATCCACCTCATCTGCATCCGCGATCCCGATTGTTCCCACACCTGCTGCTGCAAGGTAGAGGGCTGCCGGTGCTCCAAGTCCGCCGGCTCCGATGATCAGAACCTTTGCATTCAGAAGCTTTTTCTGACCTTTTACTCCGACCTCTTTCAGGATGATATGGCGGGAGTACCGCTCAAGCTGCTCATTTGTAAAAGCCATTATCTTGCGCCTCCTCCCATGTAGTACAGGAACTCAACAACATCGCCGTCCTTTACCTCTGTCTCCGGAACGTCTGCCTTACTGATGAATTCATCGTTGATAGTTACGGTTACATACTCAGGACTTTCGATATCCTCTTTCTCAATAAGCTCTGTAAGCTTCAGTCCGTCTTCGTATTCCTTTTTATTTCCTGCAACTGTGATTGTCATTTCTCTGTTCTCCTATTCTTCAACTTTTCTTACGATCAGTGTATAAGTTCCGTCTTCGTTGTCCTCGAGTTTCAGGATCTGATGTCCTTCTTCCTTCACGCTTCTCGGCACATTCTGTACCGGCTCGCCATCGTTCATTTTGATCGCCAGGATCTGTCCGTCATCCAGCTCCTCAAGTGCTACTTTTGCTTTTACAAAGGTTACCGGGCAAACTACATCGGTAATATCTACTGTATCATCAATCTTAATATCAGCCATTGTATGCTCCTTTCAAAACTTTCTGAAGTTTTTCAGCACCTACCCGGTCGATGGTAAATTTAAAACGCTCTCCCGGATTTGCATGATCCTCAAAGAACCGGATCGCTGCATCGGTCACTCTGAAAAGCTGCTCCTCAGAGGTGATCAGCGGAAGGAATTCCTGTCCCCTGCTGATGTGATTTCCAAACGTTCCTCCAAAGGAAACGATATATGCTTCGTTTACATCCCATACATCCACAGGACAGGATTTTGCACATCTGCCACAGTAGTTACATTTCTCTGTATCGATCACCAGCTTGTCATCCTCAAAGGAGATGGCGTTTTCTCTGCAGGCCTTTTCGCAGACGCCGCAGTGGATACATGCATCCTCTTTCCAGCTGACCTCAGCTGCTCCCTTGATCCCTACATCATTCTCCTCTGCCTTCAGACAGTTGTTCTGACATCCGGTAACACCGAATTTAAATTTATGAGGAAGCTCTCTTCCGAAATATCTCTCATTTAATTTCACCGCAATGTCATAGCTGTTGATATTTCCGCTTGGACAGACAGCGTTGCCCTGGCAGGCTGTAACTGTACGGACTCTCGGTCCGCAGACACCAGGCTTGCATCCGCCTTTTGCAAGATCATCCTTTACATCATCAATATCATCTAATTTAATGAACGGGATCTCAACTCCCTGTCTGGAAGTAAGATGTACATATCCGTCACCGTATTTCTCAGCTACCTCTGCGATCTTCTTAAGGTTTTCTGCGGTAAGTGTACCGCCTACACAGGCAAGACGAAGGGAAAAATTATTTTTCTGCTTCTGTCTCATGAAACCACCTTTTTTTAATGTAGCGTAATCTACTTTTGCCATAACGAACTCTCCATTTCTCTGCTGGTGCAACTCCTGGTACATCGTTTTCGGTGTACCATATTTTATCGGTTATTTTCTATCGCTTGTTTGAAATCTTCTTTTAAATCTTCAATATCTTCAATTCCCACACTGATACGGATCAGATCCTCGAATACTCCGGACTGCTGCTTCTCTTCATCGGAGATGTGTGCCGCAATGGTGGATTCCGGATGAATCACCAGGGTCTTCGTATCTCCGATATTGGAGATGATCAGCGGGATCTTCAATGAATTAATAATGGAAAAAGCCTTCTCCTTGCTTCCGGTTCTTACGGTTACGATAGCTCCGTAGCCATTCTTAAACTGCTTTTCCGCAATTTCGTGATAAGAGCTTTCTTCCAGTCCCGGATAATTTACTTCAATGTCATCACCCAGGCCCTGTAAAAATCTCGCAAGCTCCAGTGCATTATCACACTGTCTCTGCATTCGAAGTCCCAGAGTTTCCAGTCCCAGGTTATTAAGGAAAGCATTCTGCGGAGCAAGACACGCGCCAGTGTTCCGGAAAAGTCCGTTTCTAAGCTTGGCGATGTATGCAAATGGTCCGAATTTCCGGTATGGAGCAAGTCCCGGATATCGGTCAGGGTCCCATTTCAGACCCTTACCACAGACAAGAATGCCGCTGATCGCATCACTGCTTCCATTAATATATTTGGAAGAGGAATGAACCACAATGTCAGCTCCAAGCTTCAGTGGCTGGATCAGATACGGTGTTGCCACGGTGTTGTCTACGATCAGCGGTACGTCATACTTATGTGCCACTTCTGCAACTGCCTGGATATCGGTAACGTCCAGCTTGGGGTTTCCGATGGTCTCCGCAAAAACAATTCTCGTCTTCTCTGTGATCTCTGCCTCAAAAGCTTCCGGCTTATTCTCTTTCACATATTTTACGGAAATCCCGAAAGGCTTCAGATCATCGAACAGTTCCACGGTTCCGCCGTACAGTCCGCAGGCTGCCACGATCTCGTCTCCCGCCTGAAGAATGTTCAGAAACGCATTGGTCAGCGCTGCCATTCCGGATGCACAGGCCACACTTCCGATCCCATCCTCCAGCATGGTCACTCTCTTCTCAAAGGACTCTACCGTAGGATTGTTGATCCTTGTATAGGAGAAGCCCATTTTTTTATTGTCAAAAATTTTCTCCAGGTCTTCCGCACTGTCATGTCGGAATGCGCTGCTCTGATAGATTGGAACCTGTGTGGCTCCCTGCGGATATTTCTCATTAGTGCCGTGGAGCAGTCCTGTATTAAAGCCGTATTCGTTCATAGCCTCTTCCCTTTCTTTTGTTGACACTTATATTAACCTACTATTCATAGTATGTCAATAGGAAAACTGTATTAAATGTATTTTTTTGTGTACACAACTATATGACAGCATGATACAATTATAGCAGTTACGATAATTACAGCACCAAAAGAAAGATGCCCGCAGGCATACAAACCTGCATTAAGAACAGGAGGTGATCCCTATCAATATAAACCCGAAACTCCGGAATATTTCTCATTCTTTATTCAGTCCCACCCTTGATTTCCGCGTCCGGCTGTTCAACATCCTCGCCCTGGGAGGTACTGTAATCAGCCTGATCATGACCTTTCTCAGTCTCGGGACCGGTTCCTGGGAAAATGTACTAATCAATTTTGCGCTGGTTGCAGTCTCCGGAGGACTTTTTCTTTATTCCTATTACAGTGGAAAATATCAGCGCAGCTACCTGATCACCATTGTCGTGATCTTTCTGATCGTTTTTCCGGTGATGTTTTTTACCAGCGGCGGTTATCGTGGCGGCATGCCGGCATGCCTGATCCACCTTGTGATTCACATTGCCCCCTCTGCCGTTATTTTGCAGACCGGAAAATCCATAGCTGCATGAGATGTTGACAGTTGCTATATATCAGGTACAGATTTTCCAGTCGCAAAAGGCACATCATATTTACATAAAAGAAGCTGCAGACTCTGTTTTTCCACTGTTCTGCAGCTTCTTTGTGTTATTCCGTCCGACTATAGCTTCTGCTGTCTATCCTTCGTAAATCTGATCAAAAATCCCTCCATCTGAGAAATGTGTTTCCTGTGCCTTTTTCCATCCACCGAAATCATCAATGGTGACAAGATTGATGTTCAGGTCAAAGACATCGGAGTACTCTTTCAGGATATCCTGATTGGATGGGCGGTAATAATTATCCCCTGCAATCCACTGTGCTTCATCGGAATAGAGATAATTCAGATATTCCTCTGCCACATCCCTGGTGCCTCTTTTGTCTACGACTTTATCGACTACTGCTACAGACGGCTGTGCAAGGATGCTGATGCTTGGTGTTACGATCTCGTAGTCGTCCGGATAATCTTTTACGGAAAGATAGGCTTCATTTTCCCAGGCGATCAGTACATCACCCTGTCCGTTTTCCACGAAAGAGGTCGTTGCGCCTCTGGCTCCGGTGTCCAGGACAAGTACGTTTTTGTAAAGGTCTCCGATGAATTCTTTAATTTTGTCCTCGTCTCCGTTATATTTATCTTTTGCATAGGCCCAGGCTGCCAGATAGTTCCATCTTGCTCCGCCGGAGGTTTTCGGGTTTGGTGTGATCACACCTACGTCTTTCTTTACCAGATCGTCCCAGTCTTTGATGTTCTTCGGATTTCCTTTTCTCACAAGAAATACAATAGTCGAAGTGTAGGGAGAGCTGTCCTCCGGAAATTCATCCACCCATCCGTCATCGATGAGTCCTGCATCCTGGATCGCATCCACATCATACTCCAGTGCCAGTGTTACCACATCTGCTTCCAGTCCGTTGGAAACCTCAAGTGCCTGCTTGCCGGAACCGCCATGGGACTGTGTGATCTCCACATCCTGGCCTGTTTTTTCCTTCCAGTGCTTCTGGAAGATTTTGTTGTACTGCTCGTAAAGCTCTCTGGTCGGATCATAAGATACATTGGTGATGCTGACACTGTCCGCCGCATAGGTGGTTACGCCTGTAAGGCTTCCAATTGTTGCTATTGCTGCAAGAACTGCTGCTGATTTCCATCTTCTTTTCATAATACTTACCCCCTGTGTTTTGCCTCGTGTTTTGTTGTTGGGGCTATTATAAACATGAGTAAGTCCATAAGAAAACTATTAGATTGGAAACCGTTTTCAGGAGTTTTCGAAAATATGGCTGTTTATGCTAGTTTCACAGATTTTTGTATTTGATTCCACCTGATATTATGTTGTTTTTGTTGATTTTTGCATCGTATTTTATTGTTCCCGGAGTATATGTGAAAACGTCATCAGTCTTATAATTTCCGTGTTTTTCGGGAATTTTGCCAAAGTATATCTTGTTTTTGCGGGATGTTTTCCTTCATCTGTGAAATTTTGGGTCAGTGTCAGACGGATATTTACGATCGAAGCAGTGAACTTTCCTGAAACGCCCCGAAAGAACCTTCCGGGGCATGTAACATTCGTTTTTCCGAAACAGTTATCCACACTCACCCTGAAAAATCGCTCTTCCGGGCGGATGGTTTTCCACATATTCCACAGAAGTTATCCTCTGTTGTCTGTGCGATCCGATTTCGTCGCCTTCATCTCACAGATAAATATAATCATTCATCACCGGCTGCAGGCCATGGTCTTTCAGGGCGTTAAAGACTTCGTCCACGGATCTTCCGTCTGAGATTTCAAACTGATCATCACCTTTATCCTCGATATCATCCACATGGCTTCCGATTCCTGTGCTGACACCTGCAGAGATCTTGGTTGCTGCAATATTTACCAGATTGTCACGGACACGCTCGCACTCTCTGGTGGATACGGTAATACTTGCAAACGGCATAAACAGACGATATGCACAGACTACCTGCAAAAGCTGTGGTTCGTGGACATCCTTCGGGTTGATCCGGTCATTATTGATGATCGGACGAAGTCTCGGGCAGGAAAAAGCGATCTCTGCATGTGGATATTTTCTCTGCAGAAGATATGCATGATATCCCGTTGCAAAAGCATCCTTGCGGAAATCATCCAGTCCCAAAAGTGCCGCAAAGCCAACACCTCGCATGCCGCCCTTCAGTGCACGCTCCTGTGTATTTAACCTGTATGGAAAAATCCTCTTGTGACCTGCAAGATGCAGGGTTTCGTATTTATCGGAATTATAGGTTTCCTGGAAAACTGTCACATAATCTGCGCCGCATTTATGAAGATATGCGTACTCATCAGAATTCATCGGATACACCTCAAGACCGACTACCTTGAAATATTTTCGGGCAATCTCACAGGCCTTTCCGATATATTCTACATTAGATTTCGTTTTGCTCTCTCCGGTAAGGATCAGGATCTCCTGGAGTCCGGTTTCTGCAATAGCTGCCATCTCCTTCTCGATCTCGTCTGCATTCAGCTGTGCACGGCGGATCTTGTTGTGGCAGTTAAATCCACAGTAAATACAGTAGTTCTCACAGTAATTTGCAATGTAGATCGGTGTAAACATGCAGATACTGTTTCCGAAATGTTTCCTTGTTTCGATCCGTGCAGCCTGTGCGATTTCTTCCAGAAGAGGTAGTGCTGCCGGTGAAAGCAATGCTTTAAAATCCTCCGGTGTACGGTTGTCATGAGCAAGCGCTCTCCGTACATCTGCCTCTGTGTACTTATCATAATCATATGCGTTCATTGCGGAAATAACCTGATCCATTACATCAGATTCTTCCAGCTGTTCCATATCCGGAAGGTACTTCATGTGATCGATACGGTTCTTTTTCATATCTTCCAGAATTTCTTCATTTACGATACTTTCATTAAAATGGCCGTCCTGCTGACTGGCCTGTATTGTTTCTGCCATTGTTGCTGTGTCTCTCCTCTCGTACTTTTATTATTTTCAAATTTGTAATATTTCAGTATCTGTTTTTAGCCATTTGTTTTCTTTTCTGCTCTGGTTAATCTGTATCAAGTGAATATTCGTAATCCGCTTTCACTACACAGATTTCCCCTTAATAACCGTATATTTCCGAATCTTTCAATATACTGTCATTATTTTACTCATGCAAAAATCCGGTCAGCGGTGAGGACGCGCTTGCACCTCTCTCCAGAGTTCTTCCCATGCCGGAAAGGTATGCGCTTCTTCCTGCCTCAATAGCTTTCTTAAATGCCTCTGCCATAACGCGGACATCTCCTGCTGTTGCAATAGCCGTATTTGCCATAACTGCTGCAGCACCCATTTCCATAGCCTCACATGCCTGTGATGGACGGCCGATTCCTGCGTCCACGATGATCGGAAGATCGATCTCATCGATAAGGATCTGGATGAATTCTTTTGTACAGATTCCCTTGTTGGAACCTATTGGAGAGCCAAGTGGCATTACACAGGCAGCTCCTGCGTTCACCAGATCTCTGGCTGCATTCAGATCCGGATACATGTATGGCATAACTACAAAGCCCTCTTTTGCAAGGATTTCTGTTGCCTTGATGGTCTCATAGTTATCCGGAAGAAGATATTTGGAGTCATGGATAACTTCAATCTTTACAAAATCTCCGCAGCCAAGCTCGCGGGAAAGCCTTGCAATGCGTACTGCTTCCTGAGCATTTCTGGCTCCTGAGGTGTTCGGAAGAAGCGTAACATCCTTCGGCACATAGTCAAGAATATTGGCAAGTCCGCCCTCATTTGCACGGCGCAGGGCAAGTGTTACGATCTGAGTTCCTGCTTTTTCGATACATGCTTTTACAAGCTCCAGAGAAAATTTTCCGGAACCAAGGATAAAACGGGAAGTAAACTCATGGCCTCCCAGGATCAGTTTGTCTTCATTTGTGTTTGCTGTTGTCATTTTTTATGTCCACCTTTCTGTTATTTATCTGCATTGTATTTCAGCTGCAATAACTGCTCAGTTATTCAAATTTCAAGTCAGCAGTTATCTGCGATTCTGCCCATCCCACAGCCGGATATTCCTGCCCATCTTCAGACTTCTGAACAGGATTTTCTGTATCCATTCTTATTCTTTCTGTCTCAGCAGCTTCCGCCGCCCATAAACTGCAGGATTTCCACAACGTCTCCGTCTTTCAGCACGGTCGTGTCGTAAGTCTCTCTCTTGATGATCTCTTCATTCAGTTCTACTACCACCTGCACCGGAACATAGTTACATGCTTCCAGATATTCCGTTACGGTCACCGGAGCTTCCAGGGTTCTGCTCTCACCGTTTACTGTGATCATGTTCTCTCCTTTCCGGAAATTTCGCCAAGTCAGAAGTAATTCGCAATCTCTTCCGGTCAATCGGATATTCGCGATCCGTAAAAAAAGAGTTCACAAAGAAATACACCCGTGGTGGTGCACCCCTTCATGAACTCTGTTCACTCTCAAAATTTCCCATGTTTAATTGTAAAATATTTCTCTGTAAATCCTGATCTTACGTATATTCAGTCGGATAAAACATCCGCATCCAATAAAAAAGGAGATACGCCAAGGTATCTCCCGTAAATTCATCTTATACGTTCCTACGTTGGCATTATCCAAATCAGGTATAAGGGTCGAAGTTGAAGACTTCCTCTCAGCCTGCCGTCACAAGCTCCCCCGTTATTTACATGATTTAGTATAATTCCGATCCTGCTTCATGTCAAGAATAATAAATTTTTGTCTTATTTATAATTTATAAGCAGTGAATCCCAGATCATTCATTGTCAGGTTTAAATTCTTTTTCAGATAAGCATTTGCTGCTATCATTGTCGCTTTCATCATAATGTTGGAAGTATCCTGCAGATCTGTCATCGCTTTTTTTCCGTTTGTATACAGGAAAGTCAGATTCTGACCTTTATAAGCAGATGCTTTTGTGGAAGAAGTCAGCAGCACAAAGACTCCATCCGAAGACAGGGCGGACTTCACACTGACCGTATCAGATTTCACACAGTTTCCGATAATATCCAGTCCGGCAAGTACTCCATCGGAAGGCACAGAAATCAGCATTCCAATATCTATCTTATCTTCTTTCTTCAGATAACCGATTATCAGAGTACTTTCTTCATTTACTTTGACATTTATAAACTGACTTCCGTCTTCGGTATATCTGCCTTTCTGACTGATATATTTTTTCAGTTTGGCATAATTCTGCGTCAGTTTTGCGTTAGCCGATGCAGGATTTTTTACAGTAACCTTGCAGGTGAATTTTCTGCCGCCAAGGATCGCTGTGATATTCGCTGTTCCTGTTTTTACTGCGGTGACCTTTCCGGCTGAAGTTACACTGACAACCTTTGTGTTGCTGCTCTTCCATGACGGTTTCAGACTGGTGCCGTTGATCTTCAGTGTATAAGTTTTTTTCGGTGTCAGTGTCAGGCTGGTCTTATTCAGGGTAAGAGAATTCAGCCCTGCGATCGCTGTCAGGCCTTTTTTATTATAACCGCTCCAGATTATATTTTTTCCGGATTTCCGGTAAGCTTTTACCGTATAAGTATAACGTGCTCCGGTGCTTACTTTTGTGTCGGTAAATGTAACATTCTTACTTCCTGTGATGGTTTTTACTGCTTTCCATCCGCTGTTTCCGGTCTTGCGGTATACACGGTATCCGGCTGTTCCTTTTACCTGTTTCCAGCTGAAAATGATCTTATTCTTTCCGACGATCTTAATAGAAGACATGGCCGGCGCTGCTACAGTTACTGCCGCCTGTACTTCTGCCACGCTGATCAGCTCCGGAACCGCAGCTGGTGTCGCCGTCGCAAGCATAAAACCTGTCAAAATGCCACATAAAGCTTTTTTCCAATTTCTTTTCATACGCTTTTTTCCTTTCTGCTTTGTGGTGTATC
Source organism: Blautia sp. NSJ-140 (assembly GCF_022868965.1). Taxonomy (NCBI): domain Bacteria; kingdom Bacillati; phylum Bacillota; class Clostridia; order Lachnospirales; family Lachnospiraceae; genus Blautia; species Blautia sp. NSJ-140. The sequence goes on from NZ_JALIFS010000012.1 coordinate 17,059, forward strand.
TGGATTTCCTAACAAATATAGTATACATTATAAAAAATATTCCTGCTATGATATTTTTCGCCAAATCGGAGCTTTCGGTGAAATTCGGCAGTTTTTACAATGGCATAAAAAGGGGCTGTAAAAAAACATAGCCAACAAAAAGATCTTTGAAACCGAGCACGTCGATCTGCAGCACTTATATATAGATGGATCAAAATTTGAAGCAACTGCAAACAAGTATTCCTGGGTATGGAAAAAAGCAACTGAAAAATCCAGGTACCGTTCAGATATGGACTGTTTTATTCCTCTCATGAAAAAATTTCATGAGACCTATGGCTTTTATCCAAAATATCCTGTAGCGGACGTCCTTATGCAGAGAAATACAAAAAGGTCAAAGGAAACCGTACAGTACGGGTCAATCAGGAGTTGACGGTAATGCACCAGGAAGTGATCCGTAATCTGGAAAGTATTCAGGGAGCATTGCTTAGAATGAATCGTTCCATCCAGGCGGAAGGAACTTTTGGAATCATGAAAAATGACCGGTGGTACAAAAGAATGAAAGTAAAAACAGCCGCACAATTTCAAAAACAACCGAATTTATGGGGAGAGGGGAAAGTATGCTCTGAATCTCTCCTCAATTCTACGATTTGTCCTAAAAGAGCATAAAAAGGAGCGTGCTCCAAAATGATTTCTCATTTTTTCACACGCCCTTTTTTCAGTGCCCTTGTAAAATCAAGGGTTTCTGCCACTTTATTTTTATTTAACTGTCGAAGATGGGATTAGCTTATGCTTTCCCCACGGATTTGTCAACCAGAATATATTACAATTCCGGAACCACTGTAGTCCATAGATGATTTCCTATTTTCTGGAAATCCCCCTCCAGAGACATTACAGTTACTACTGCATCCTTGTCAGGAAACGCCAGACAGAACTGACCATAATTTCCATCGGATCGATAGGAACCGGCTTCCGGATTCATTACAAACTGATATCCATATCCAAAACCGGAATATAGATTTCCCGAACTTCCTGCCGCTGAATTGTCTACAAGATTGGAAGTCGCAACTTTCATATATTCTTCCGGCACCAACTGTTTTCCATTATATTTTCCTTTATGAAGAATCATCTGTCCATATCTGGTGAACTCATCAATATTTACATAAAGACCATTCGCCGCATGTACATGACCTTTCGGGCACAAAGTCCAGTCCGGATTTCCAATTCCCAATGGTTCAAAAAATCGATTTCTCAGATATTCCAGAAGATTGACACCCGCACGTTTCTCAATAGCACAGCTGATCATATAGGTATTGAAATTACTGTACAGCCACTGAGTTCCTGGTTTATTTACAACCTTCGCATTTTCAAAGAAATATCTGATCCAGTCCGGCGTTGTATAACGTTCCGGCCAGTCACAGAAAAATAGCGAGCTTTCCAGACCGGTAGTCATTGTCAGCATATTTTCCAGAGTCACATCACCAAGATATCCTTCTGCTTTCTCCGGAGCATATTCCGGAAAAATATCAACGATCTTCTCATCCAGATGAATCAATCCCTCATCCAGTGCAATTCCCACTGCACAGGATACCACGCCTTTGCATGCAGACCAGGTATTCAAACGGGTTTTCACCGGCATTCTCTTATATTCTGCCGTTAACTGTCCTTCACGCCATATCTGCGCATACATAACATTGAGATTTTCTTTTAAAGTTTTGATAGCAAATTCATTGATCAGGTTTTGGTCTTTATTCATAAACATTAATCCTCCCACACACTTGTTTCCATCTTTACATCAGGACTTGCACTTCTAAACCATCCGTAAGCCATGCATACTACAATGGCTATCAGGCTGATGATTACTACCGGAAGTTTCAGGCTTCTGCAGGAATTGATAAAAATGCAGATATATGCGAGCAGGCTCAAACAGCAGAGGAAATAATATTTTCCGTTAGAAATATGCATTGGTGATTTTTCCCAAGCTTCCGCATGTTTCTTTGGGAGCTGAAAATATGCGTAAATCTGTAAAAATGCCAGAGCAGATGCCAGAAGCATAATATTATTTACAACATCACTGATAGAAAAATCCAGTAATACCGGTAAAATTCCCATGAGATAAGTAAATGTCATCAGTTTCCAGTAAGCACCGCGTCCATTTTGTGCTGCCCAAGATTTCGGAAGCCATCCATCTTTACAGGACTGAGCAACCGGAATACAGTTATTGGAAATTGTAGAGTTAATAGAAGATGAAAGTGCAAGCACCGGACCACCGATCATAAATACTGTAAAAAGAGCCGGATTTAAAATATTTTTAGCTACCAGAGTAAGTGGCTGTCCTGCCACCTGATCCAATGGAAGCACACCACTGGCTACAAGTGCAACACCACCATATACAACCATTAGTGTCGGTACGCAGTACAGAAGTGCCTTTGGAATATCCTTATGTGCATCCTTCGCCTGTTTACCATAATTCATGATACAGGAGTAACCGTTTGTTGAATATACATATAGCAGGATTGCTGAGAAAAATCCAGATGGTCCGTTTGAAAAAAAGTCTGGTGCTGTAAAGTCAAATACCGGATTTTTCAGCTGCAGAACACCAAGAATAATAAACAGCCCCAGTGCGACAAACAGTAAAATAACCAGGATTTTCTGAACTTTCGCCATTACATCCACGCCGCAGAGATTAATTACAAAGAATACACTCAATGCCGCGATACCAAACCATTTCGCATTGATTTGCGGCCAAAGGGAATTGGCATACATACCGATGGCAACACCATAAGTCGCAAGGTTAATCGTCTGTGGTAAAAATCCAACCGCATACATACCGGCTACTCGTTTGCCGGCCATATCTCCTACCAGAGAATAAAAGCCCCCTCCAAGTTTCAGTGTGGATGTGATCCACGGGATCGGTGCGATCATCATAAATCCCCAGATACATGCAGCTACATACGCCAGCCACGCTGACTGTCCTGTCAGCAAAATCGCCGGACCGATTAATGTCAGAACTCCCGAACCAATTGCCTGTCCTACACCAATCGTATAAAGATCACTTCGTTTCAGATAACCTGTTTTTTCTTTTACTTCCTTTGCTGTTGATAACATAAAAGCCCCCCTTTTCATATAAGTTCCAATGTCGATAGTGTATTTAATTCTTTTTCTGACGTCATGCGAATTATTTAATGCTATATTATCATTTAAAATTCAGAATTTCTATTGACAATATCATTAAAAATCCGCCTTTTTAATTGTGCATTATTTACATTTTATTTTGTTTTAGAAGAATTTTTTGCTCCATTATATTGTAATTAAACTTCGCACCTGTTATAATTCATTATACAAACTACACAAAACAGGAGGTTTTTCATGAAAGTAGAACAGTTGATCCGTGAAAAAATATCTTCTCTTTCTGCCGGTCAGAAGAAAGTTGCCGAATATATATTACAACACCTTGATTCTTTCAGTTATTCCACCCTTGCGAAACTCAGCAAGGAAATTTCCGTAAGCGAAACCACTATCATACGCCTTGCTTATTCTCTGGGTTTTGAAAGTTTTTCTGAAATGCAGAGAACTGTACAGAATGACATCCTTTCCATTCCCACAACTACATCAGATGACACACTGGATAACGGAAATTTCTATCAGACCATCATTGCAAAAGAGCTCCATTCCATGGAAAACTGGGCTTCCCACCTGAATCGGGAAGATATGGATCAGATCGTTACTCATCTGACCAATGCGAAAAAACGTCTGATTGTCGGTGCCCGTTCCTCTTACAGTGCAGCACTCTGGATGGGAACTCTGCTGAATCAGCTTCTTGGAAATACCAAGGTGGTTCACGAATTTTACGATTCCAATTTCGAATATCTCACAGAAGCATCCGAGGATACAGTTGTTCTTCTGATCTCTTTTGCCCGCTATACCAAATGGTCTCTGAAATATGCACAGGTTGCCAAAAGCCATGGTGCAAAGATACTCGCCGTCACAGACAGCATTTCATCACCGGCATGGGCGCTGGCAGACCACGCTATCATTACAGAGATCAATCTCAATGAAATGGGATTTAACTCCTTCTCATGCCTCTATTGTCTGTTTGACAGTATTGTTGCAAAAATCCGAAAAACCAGGTGCAAATCCATCAGTACACGACTTCATGACCTGGAAGAACTTTATTCAGACTTTGATCTTTTTTACGAATAATAATTTCAGGGGGGGGATTATCATGCATGAAATTTTAGATATTTTCTTGGAAAAATCGAAACAGCATCATTCCAATATTATCTATGCCCAGATATACAAAAATGACGTTTTAAAAGAAGAATTCAGACTTTTTCCGGTAAAAACCCGATTAAATATATGGTCTGTCAGCAAGCCCTTTGTTGCAATGGCTGCAGGTATCGCAGAACGTGAAGGACTGATCACACTTGATGAATATATTTATCCTTGGTTTGAAAAATATTTTCCGTCAAATCCTTCCGAAAATCTTTACAAAATAAAGATCCGTGATCTTCTTACCATGTCATCCGGTCAGAACGATCCTCTCTTTTTCTGCGATGGACCGGAACGATACAGAGAAAAGGACTGGGTAAGATATTTCTTTCAGAATGATTCTTTTCCCTATACACCCGGTACTCATTTTGTGTACAGCAATTTCTGTTCCTATATTTTGTCTGTTCTTCTGGAAGAGAAATCCGGAACGGGTCTGCTGAATTATCTGCGATATCGTTTCTTTGAACCGGTTGGTATTCCGAATCCTGACTGGACCCTTTGCCCTCAAGGACATTGCATGGCAGCTAACGGACTGTATCTAACAATTGATGAACTGGCTCGTTTTGGACATCTGCTTCTGCATGAGGGTTCCCTGAACGGAAAACAGATCGTCCCAAAAAAATTCGTTATTGATGCCTGTCAGAAACACATTGATTCTTACAATCCACTGACGGAACATCCAGATTACCAGAGCTATGGTTATGGATATTTCATATATATGGGACCTATGGAAGATACTCTGATCCTGTCCGGCAATTACGGCCAATACTGCATCATTGACAAAAAACATCAGATGGTATCCTGTGTCATGTCCCTGGATGGCAATGACCACAAAAAAATCCGTGATGACTTGGTAGATTCTCTTGCAGAATATTACGGTGTGAAAATTTCACATATATAAAAAAATGCCGCTCCCGCGGCCATGTCATATGATATTCGCAATCCGCTTCGCTACTTGCTCATAAAAAAATGCCGCTCCCGCGGCCGCATCATATGATATTCGCAATCCGCTAACGCTACTTGCTCATAAAAAAATGCCGCTCCCGCGGCATTTTTTTATATCACAAGCCAATCCTCAACCATAGCTGTATTATGTAGCAGCACTGCCTCATTTCCCTTCGTTACAAAAATCCTCTGCACAAACACATCCACAACTTCACCTTCCAGGACAGGTTCTTCGTCAAGGCTTCTTCTGGCGCTGAGTATGGTGTTTCCTACACGGACTTTCAATTCCAGGCTGCTGCCGCGGAATGATACTCGTTCTACGACGCCCTCTGTTGCGGAGCTTTTATATTTCTGTTCCTCGTTCTTCTTTGTCACTTTTACAAACTCCGGACGGACGATGGCTTTTTCGCCTCCCGGAACTTCCTCGAAATGATTGAACACCTGGTAATCATCGATCACGGAAGTCTGCCCAAAAAATCCCGCCGTAAACGCAGTATCCGGATTCTGGTAAACCTCCAGTGGAGTTCCCTTCTGTTCAATGCGACCACGATTGGTGATGATGATCTCATCTGCCACCTCAATAGCCTCATCCTGATCATGGGTAACAAAAATGCTGGTGATCCCCAGCTTCTCGATCATATCCTTCAGCCAGCTTCGAAGCTCCGTACGGATCTTCGCATCAATAGCCGCAAAAGGCTCATCCAAAAGAAGCAGCTGTGGATTGGGAGCCAGCGCCCGGGCAAAAGCAACTCGCTGTCTCTGACCGCCGGACAGCTGACTTGGATATCTTTTTTCCAGACCTTTCAGCCCGATCAGCTCTACCAGTTCCATAACTCTCTGTCTGATATACTTCTTATCCGCCTTCTGTACCTTCAGGCCAAATGCAATATTATCATACACCGTCATATACCGGAAAAGAGCGTAATTCTGGAAAACAAATCCAATGCCTCGCTCGCTGGCAGGCTCATCATTGACCACTCTTCCATCGATTATGATCTCTCCGCTGTCCGGCTGCTCCAGACCGGCGATCATACGGAGAATCGTAGTCTTTCCGCTTCCACTGGGACCCAGAAGACCGATCAGCTTTCCCTTTTCGATACCAAAGCTTACATTATCAGATGCCTTGTAATCCCCATATGTTTTATTGATATTTTTTAACTCAACGTACATCGCCTTTTTCCCCCTTTCCCTTATGCTCCAGAACATTTCTTGCGATCAGAAGGATCACCGCCAGAATCACCAGGATCGAAGAAACCGCAAATGCCGGAACATACTGGAATTCGTTATAAAGAATTTCCACATGAAGCGGAAGTGTATTTGTTTTTCCACGGAGATGTCCGGACAGTACAGACACGGCTCCAAACTCTCCCATAGCTCTGGCTGTACACAGCACAACGCCATAGAGGAATGCCCACTTGATATGCGGAAATGTCACTCTGGTAAAAATCGTCCAGCCTTTTGCTCCCATCAGTGCTGCCGCCTCTTCCTCATCGGACCCTATGGATTCCAGAACCGGTATGATCTCTCTGGACACAAATGGAAACGTGACAAAAATCGTTGCCAGGATAATTCCCGGAACTGCAAATACAATCTGGATTCCTGCACTTTCAAGAACAGAATAAAGAAGACTCTGCTTTCCAAAAACCAGGATATAGATAAGACCTGCGATAACCGGTGATACTGTAACCGGAACATCGATCAAAGTGGTAAGAAGCTTTTTTCCCCGAAAATGAAATCTGGTCATTGCCCATGCCGCACACAGACCAAAGATCGTGTTGCATACAACAGCCGCAGCCGTCGCCCCAATGGTCAGCTTCAGCGCTTTCAGCGTGTACTCATCTGTCAACGCCTGCACGTAGCACTGCCAGCCCTTGCTCAGCGCCTGGGTTACAACGACCACCAGAGGCAGTACCAGTATCACAAAAAGAAAGATCACGGAAATCCCGATAAGGATCCATTTCACCGGCCCGGAAGCCTGCTTCTTTTTTTCATCCATTATGCATCCCTCCCTCTGATACGTTTCGTATTTCTTGCCTGCACCAGATTCACACCAAACAGGATCAGGAATGATACTGCCAGTGTAACCAGTGCGATAGCTGTTGCGCTTTCATAGTCAAACTCCTGAAGCTTTGACATGATGATCAGCGGCGTGATCTCTGTATAATAAGGCTTGTTTCCTGCGATAAAAACAACGCTTCCGTATTCTCCCAGGCAGCGTCCGAAGGCAAGTCCCGCCCCGGAAAGCATTGCCGGCAGAAGCTCCGGAAGAATAACTCTGCGAAAAACGGTGAATGGCTTTGCACCCATGACACGGGCCGCCTCCTCATAAGAACCGTCCAGCTTCTCCAGAACCGGCTGAATAGCCCTGACTACAAAAGGGATTCCCACAAAGATCAATGCCACCGTGATACCGATCCTGGTATACGCGATCTTAATGCCGAACTTTGCAAAAAAGCTTCCCACCAGACCTTTATCGGAAGTCAGTGAGGTCAGCGAGATACCGGCAACCGCTGTGGGCAGCGCAAAAGGCAGCTCGATCATTCCATCCATGATCCTTTTTCCCGGAAAATCATATCTTACCAGCACCCACGCAAGGACCAGTCCCATAATGGCATTGACCACTGTGGCAGCAAATGCGGTAATAAAGCTTACATAGAATCCCGACAGGACCCTCGGCCGTGTGATCACCTCAATAAATTCCCGAAAACCCAGCCGCGCCGAGTATACTGCCAAAGACGCAAGAGGGATCAGAACTACGATACTCAGCATCGCCAAAGTTACTCCCATTGTCAGTCCAAAGCCCGGTATCACACGTTTACTCTGTTGTTTCTTCATTTCTGTCTCCCCTCTTTTCTAAGTCTCTGATCTGCTGCAAATCTCTGACTCTTCTGCAAATCTCTGATCTGTTACAAAACCTCAGACTCTTCTACAAATCTCTGAGCTGCTGCAAATCTCTGACTCTTCTACTCTTCATAGATCTCATCAAACACTCCGCCGTCTGCGAAATGCTTTTTCTGAACTGCATCCCAGCCGCCGAAATCTTTGATCGTGGTCAGCTTCACTTTCAGGTTAAAAGTATCTGCATGCTTTTTCAGGATCGTCTGATCAACCGGTCTGTAGTAATTCTCAGCGATCAGCTCCTGAGCTTCATCGGAATACAGATATTTCAGATATGCTTTCGCAGCTTCTGCATTATCATGCTTTTTCACATTTTCATCTACAACAGCAACGGATGGCTGTGCCAGGATACTGATGCCCGGCGTTACGATCTCGTAATCATCCGGATTATCCCTTACAGAAAGAAACGCTTCATTTTCCCAGGCGATCAGCACATCACCCTGCCCGTTTTCCACGAAAGAGGTTGTGGCCCCTCTTGCTCCGGAATCCAGAACCAGGACATTTTTGTAAAGCTTCTTGATAAAGGCTTTCATCTCTGTCTCATTGCCGTTATATTTCTCATTGGCATAAGCCCATGCTGCCATGTAATTCCAGCGGGCGCCACCGGATGTTTTCGGATTGGGAGTGATCACCCCCACACCATCCTTTGTCAGATCATCCCAGTCTTGGATATTCTTCGGATTTCCCTTCCGAACAAGAAATACAATGGTGGAAGTATAAGGAGCACTGTCATCCGGATATTCATCAATCCATCCCTTGTCGATCAGACCGGCATTCCGGATCGCATCGATATCATATTCCAGCGCAAGTGTCGCCACATCTGCAGGAAGTCCATTGGAAATCTCTAGAGCCTGCTTTCCGGAACCGCCATGAGACTGGATCACATCCACACTCTGACCTGTTTTCTCTTTCCAATATTTTGAAAAAATCTTATTATATGCTTCATAAAATTCTCTGGTCGGATCATAGGATACATTGATGATCTCCACGTGATTTTTATCCTTTGTATTGTTTCCCGATACTGCAAAAGTTCCTGCCAGTACCACTGCTGCCAGTGTGATGCAGACACCTGCGATGCGTTTTCTTTTCATGATCTGTGTACTCCTTTACAACCACATTTTTATTTAGAAATCTTTTTCCCAACAATGTAAATGCTTCATTTCACTGTCAAATCATACCTGTTCTTTCCGTTTACTGTGGTTCTGTAATTTTTTTATTTGAATTGAATACATTAAACCATATTATTCCCATTAATTAAATATGAATATTTGAAAACGTTTTCACAGAAAATATTCTGGCCATAGCGCAACCGCATCCTGTCTGTCATTATATCTGCGTATCCGCAATCCTCATATACAATAATCGCTCCACATACTGTCCTCCACACTGCTGCAGCTGTTCCGTATCATCAGTCTGCCTTCCAGCTCCATTCGCACAATACCGGAATGCCCGCCCTTCAGCCGGTCCAGCAGCAGGTATAATGCAAATTTTCCCATATCTTTCTTAGGCAGGCTCATCGTTGTCAGCATCGGCCTGGTAAACTGTGCCTCCTGGATATCATCACTGGATATGATCGAAGGCATATAATACCGGTTCCGAAATTTATTCAGGCACTTCAGCATTCCGATCGCCGAAATATCATTGGCACAGTAAATTCCGGTCGGCATGTCGTCCGACTGAAAAAACTTTTCCATAGCTTCATAACCCTCGGCCTCAGTCTGCTTTGTTTCGATAACATATTCAGGTATCACATCCAGATCATGCTTTTTCAGTGTTTCCAGATATCCGTTATACCGGTCTTCGCTGTGGCACTGGCCAACATATCCGATATTTTTGTGACCCAGGGAGATCAGATATTCCACCGCCGCTGCTGCGATCTTTTTCCCATCACAAAGGACCTCATCCACTTCATAATTGGTAGAATTCCGGTTCACCGATACCACACTCTTATACTTCTTATTCAGCTTCTTCAAAGCCTCTTTATTACATCTGCCGATAATGATCAGACCATCCCTTTTCTCGTCCACCTCGTCATACATTCCGTCGATCAACCGGTCCAGATTCTCTCTTCGGCACTTCCGGTCATCGGAAAACACAGACATATACCATACTTTGGAAAGAATGCAGTTTTTATCATGGATCTCACTTTCGATCACCCGAAGCAGCTCTGCAAAAAACGGATCGGTCGTGGAAGAATCGGTTCTTGTCATCAGGATATTGATGTACCAGGTTTTCTCCTGCTTTGCGGAAACGCCTTTTTTCAGATTCCGGGCCGCCTCGTTGGGCACATAATTCATCTCGATAGCTGTTTTCCATATCTTATCCCTGAGTCCGGAAACAGAACATTTATAATTGGGATTATTCAAAACTCTGGAAACCGTCGCCGGTGAAACCCCTGCCTTTTCTGCGATCTTCTTGATGGACATGTACCCGTCCCCTCCCTCTGAAAAAAAATTTGCCCGCTGCCAGTCCTGTAAGCTGCTCAACGTCATCTGTGTAACTCAGCATCATCAGTGTAACAGAACTTTTTATCATTCCTTATTTCATAGTAATTAAATATGCTTTATATGATAATGAGAGTTTTGAAAAAAGTCAATCTTATTTTGTGAAAACGTGTTCTTTTTTTGCCTGCAATATATAAAAACAGACTGAGAACCTGATATATATTCTTATCAAGTTCCAGTCTGTTTTGCGTGCTCAAACATATAAGATGTAACTATGAGTAAATAACAAATGCTGATTACTAATATCCTTTGAATTATTTAACCGTTACCTTACAGGTCAGTTTTTTGGAACCACTCTGAACGGTAATGGTTGCAGTTCCTTTTTTGATGCCTTTTACAACACCTTTGGATGTGACCGTTGCGATCTTTCTGTTAGATGATCTGTAAGTGACCTTCTCATCGGTATTTCTTGGTGTTGCAACGGCTTTGATGGTGAAGGTTTTTCCTCTGTTCACGGTCTTTGTTTTTGGTACACCGGTGAGTTTTGTTGTTTTGACTTTTGGCATTACCTTGATGGTAACAACTGATTTTTTGCTTCCGGCTTTTACTGTGATCTTGGCAGTGCCTACCTGTTTTCCTGTGACAACACCTTTGGAATTTACAGTTGCGATGTTCTTGTTGGAAGTGCTGTATGTAACCTTATCCTGACTTGTGATCGGGTCAAGAACTGGTTTCAGAGTTACTGTTTTTCCTTTGTAGATGCGGGTGGATTTCAGGTTGGTGATGTAGCGGGTAGATACCTTGCCTTTCTGAACGGTTATCATTACAGCAACTGATACTCCACTTTTTAAATTAATATCCACATACGTTTTTCCGGATTTGTTTTTTGCAGTAAGTTTGAATGTACCATTTTTGCTGACATTGGACACTGTTACAAGATTCTTATTTCTTGCTGTTACACTCTTTACATAATCTCCTTTTGTAAAACCGGAAGCACGGACTGCAGTTGTGGACTGGCCATATTTCAGGGTAATCTGATCTACATTAACATGGACCGTATAAGTCAGAATTTCTCCAAATTCTATCTGTCCGCACCGCTTACAAGTTCTCTCATTCTGATAAGCCTCTGATGCATCTATCGGGTAGCTTTTTCCAATCTGGTATCCATGAGCACCTGTTGCAATCTCCCGCAATTTCCATTCTGACCATTCATGCCCCAGTATAGGAGTAATCAACTCATCATTCGGATCAAAAATCTCCTTTTTTGCCTCTTTGTCCAGAAAACACTTTCCGCATTTCATGCACTGATAGTATTCACGTCTGCCTGAGTTCCAGCAATTGGCAGCTAATCCCGGAACTAATTCCAGTTCATGGCCTGTTGCAGGATATACTACAGATTCTAATTCATTACCATCGTATGGATCATCATAATTTTTTCCACAAGATTCACAGTGCCAGTACTCCCTGTTTCCATCTTCGGTACAGGTTGCTTCTTTCCAGTCAACCCAGGTAAATTTATGTTCAAGCTTCTCGATTTTGGTCTCACCGGAAACTACAGTTCCTGCCTCATTACTGAAATCTTTTCCACATACATTACAATGCCAGTATTCGATATTTCCCTCGTTTATACAGGTTGGCTCAACACTTGCATAATGTGTTAACGGATCTGCAACATTATGGAAGGCAAAGCTTTCTCCTGCTGCATAGGTTTCGGCTGTGGAACCTTTATGGCCTATGATCACAAGTGTACTGTTCTTCTCAGTATCTGAATTGTAGCCGATCGCACGTTTCTCGATTTTTACAGAATTTCCTGGAATGTAAACACTTCTGAGCGCCTGGCAGCCTTTAAATGCATCGGTGTCAATCTTGGTTACATTTTCTGGGATGGTGATGTCTTTAAGTTTACTGCAGTCTACAAATGTACCATATACAACACTTGTCAGTCCTTTTGATAAATGAATTGCTTCGAGACCATAACAGATTGAAAATGCATATTCCCCAATTTCTGTTACACTATCTGGAAGTTCTAGACTCTTAATGCTACGACACCAGGTAAATGCATGCTCTCCAATTGTTTTCAGATTCTTCGGGAATTTTATGCTTTCAAGATTGTCATCATCATCAAATGTACCGTCTTTGATTTCGGTGATACTGTCCGGAAGTTCAACTGTTTTTAAATTGTCATTACTTGCAAATGCATATTTTCCTATATCTGTTACGGATCCCGGAACTATCATCGTACTGTATTGACCACTTGAAAATGCACTGTCTCCGATTGTTTTCAGACCATTTGGTAATTTGAACTCTGTTACCCCAGTGTTCCTAAATGCGCCAGCTTCAATCGTTGTCATTCCAGCTGGCAGATTAATTTCCGTCAGTCTTCCACAGCCTGAAAAAGCCGCTTCTCCAATTTCTGTGACACCGTCTGGAATTACAATACTGTTCAATCTTCCGCACCCTGAAAACATAGAATTATTTATACGTTTAAGTCCGTATGGAAGTTTAACACTTCTCAAATCTGAACAACCGGAAAATACTCCTGTTCCTATATCTGTCAGATTATCCGGAATTTCAATAGCTGTTAGGCTACTGCAATTATAAAAAGTATTCGCTTCTATACTTTTCAGATTTTTGGAAAGTGTTACATTGCTGAGCTTCTCACAATTTCCAAATGCGTTCTCTCCTAAAGTTGTCAGGCTATCCGGCAAAACAATATTGCTTAAGCTGCTGCAGTTCTCAAACGCAGCCTTTCCAATTGATGTCACACTGTTGGGAATATTAATACTGCTCAGACTATTGCAATTATAGAACATACTTTCTTCAATAGTTGTAAGTCCCTCCGGTAATACAATATTATTCAGCTTTCCACATTGGCTAAATGCTCTCTGTTTTATTGATGTTACACTTTTAGGAATATTAATATTGCTCAGACTGCTGCAATACTGAAATGCACCTTCACCTATAGTCGTTACTCCATCCTTTAATACAACATCTTTCAGATTGCTGCATCCATAAAATGTCTCTCTTTCTATTGTTGACACACTCTTAGGAATATTAATACTGCTTAAACTATCGCAATTGCTGAATGCGCATTCTCCAATACTTGTCAGGTTTTCCGACAATATAATTGTACTTAAATTACTACAACCTGAAAATGTATAATTTCCCAAACTTGTTAAACTTTTTGGTAATGTAACACTGGTTAAATTCTTACAATCCTGAAATATACCATCCCATGACCCACAATTAAGAGAAGTAATTCCTTCTCCAATTTCTATGCTTTTAATCCTTTCATCATTTCTAAACTGCCAGGAAAATGCCACACCACTACCTTCAATCACAAGCCGTCCATCCCCATACAGCTTATAAGTAGCATTACTTCCACAGCTTCCACTGTCAACAACTTCCGAACTGTCGCCCGCACCAGCTATCACAGCTTCTCCATCTGAAAAACCATTTTCCACTTCTGCTTCCAGTTCTACATTCTCAGAGCTGTCTGCTTCTGTCTCTACATTCAGTTCCTCTGCACTGTCGTCAAACATCTCCAGATTACTGGTATCGTCAGCCTGCGCATTCTCATCGGATACTTCACTTTCAATTTCTTCCTCGCCTTCTGCGTCTGACGCTGCAGCGACAGTTTCCTCACTTTCATCCGCTCCTGCAGTTTCATTTTCCGCTGCATCTACTGCAATTTCCGCTGTTGTCTCTGTCGCTGTATCTCCGTTTTCTGTTCCTGCTACTTCTGTTTCATCTGCCTGAAATTCCTCAGCCGCATACACAGACACTGTCTCCACCGGAGCCGCCGCTGTTGTCAGGATCATAGCCGCAGACAGCAGCCATGCAATATTCTTTTTCTTCATAGATTTCCCCCATTTTCAAATTCACATTTATAATAAAATTATAAATTTCCCATCACATTTAATCAAGCTTTGTTTAGAATATTTTTGTCATATTTTGTCTGTTTACAGACATTTTTTAACATTTTTTCTACTATAAAAACCCGGCAGCTGCACATGTGAAAAATCTCCATGTTTCATCTGCCGGGCTTCTGTTTTTATTTTCTTTTGTATTCTTTCACTGTTATGGCGATTTTACGTACGCCTGCTTCATCGTTACTTCACCGTTACCTTACAGTTCAGTTTTTTCGCTCCGCTCTGCACGGTGATCACGGCCGTCCCTTTTCGGATTCCCTTTACAACACCTTTGGAATTTACCGTAGCGATCCTGCGATCCGAGGAACGGAAAAGAATCTTCTCGTCGCTGTAATACGGCACGGTCACTGCCTGGATCGTGTATGTTTTTCCACGAAGTATGGTTTTTGTTTTGGGCACGCCGGTCATCTTTGCGGTCCTTACTGCGGCAGTATTGTTCAAAAAACGGAACCCATTTTTCTTTGCATAAGTCTGAGCAGTAGAACTCTTTTTTCCGGCAATGACAAAAGTTTTATTTTTTCCACTATTGAAATTATAGCCGATCGCTTCTTTTTCTATCACTGTTTTACTGTTGAGGATCGTAATCTTTTTCATAGCCAGGCAATCATAAAAAGCATGGCTTCTGATCTTTTTCACACTGGCAGGTACTGTAATATTCCCCAGTTTTCGACAATTATTAAATGCACCGTTCCCGATCTCTGTAAGCTTCTTCGGCAACGACACCTTTCTGAGATCTGCACAAAAAGAAAACGCACCTTCACCAATAACCGTGACACTGTCCGGAAAACTTACTCCTGTCAAACCGCAATGCCGAAAGGCCGCTCTTTCTATCCTGGAAACACCCGGTCCAAGCGTAACCTTTTTCAGCTTCATATCCGCCTCAAATAACGATTCCGGTAATATTTTCACACTTCCCGGAATGCTGACAGATTCCAGACTGTTACAGTAACTGAAAGCATATTCATCAATTTTTGTTACAGTTTTCGGTACATCCAGACTCGTAAGCTTACTCTGGTAAAAAGCATATGCACCAATGCTTTTCAGTCCATCAGGAAGCTTGATCCTGGTGATCGCAGTATCTCCAAATGCTCTTACCCCAATACTCCGCAAAGTTCCCGGCAACGAAATCCTCTTCATATTTCTGCAGCCTGAAAAGGTTCTGTCACCGATTCCCGTGATCCCAGATGCAACGGTTACTGTTTTTATCATTGCTGATCTGTATGAAAAATTATCGGTAACCTTAACCTCCCCTTTTCCCTGTATCTGCAGGTTTCCATTGGAGTACAACCGGTAAACAGCTTTACTTCCGCAGGAGCCCTTCGCAACAAGCTTTGCAGTGCTCTGCACGCCTGCTGCCGATGCTTCCTGTGCATATTCAGCCGCATAACCGGTCTGTGCATGTACAGCCACAGAAGATACACAGGACCCTGTCAGGATCATTGCCGTTGATAACAGTATTGCGATTTTTTTCCCAAACATAAAAGCTCCCTCCCTGAGAATCGATCGGATATCCACGATCTTCTCCCATGCAGCAACAAAAGGACCAGCATACATCCGGTCCTCATGTTCATCATTTAGAATCTGTTGGTTAATCCAACCACATACATATCTTCTTTATATTCCGGGATTTTCACAAGAAGTCCCTCTGCAGTATCTTCAGTTTCTACCTTCACTGCCGGATCAAATGGTCTCAGCGCTCCGTGGTAGCCTTTGATCAGGAATTCATTTGCGCCTTCCTTAAGATGATCTGCAAACACATTCAGATTTCCGTCTTTCTGTGTATAATGAAGCTCGATTCCATTCTCAAGCAGCTCAGATTCACGGTCACTGCAGCGTGTTCCGTAAATACCGTCATGGTTTACCTTCAGCCATGCACCCAGGATCTTCAGTCTTCTTACCTGCTCCTCCGGGATAGTTCCGTCTGCCTTCGGTCCGATGTTCAGGAGAAGATTTCCGTTATTTGCCACTGTTCCGACAAGAAGTGAGATCAGATCCGGAACAGAGATCAGCTTGTCATCGCCTTCGTTGGCATTATAACCGAAGGATAAGCCCATTCCACGGCACATCTCCCATTTCTCATTTCTGTTTACAGAACCGGATTTATATTCCTTAGTAAGGAAATCGTGATAACGTCCGTTGAAACGGTCATTTACCACACCTTCCGGAACCTTATTGTAATAATGTGCTAAGAAATACGGCATCATCTCTTCACTCTGTGTCGGCCATCCGATATCATTCCAGAACACACTCGGTGCATAATCATCTACAAGCTCTTTCATCTGATTATAGGAATAATCTGCATATGCAAATGTCGGGCTGGCTGTTCCAAACAGATCATCATCCTCAAAAATAGGATCGTTTGCATACTGCCAGTCGATCAGTCCGGAATAATACAGGCCCATACGGATTCCTGCGTCACGGACAGCTTCTGTCAGCTCACCGGTGATATTTCTCTTCGGTCCCATTTCTACGGAATTGAAATGTGTATATTTACTTGGGAACAGGCAGAATCCGTCATGATGCTTGGTTGTCAGAACAACATACTCCGCACCTGCTTCTTTGAAGATCTCTGCCCACTGCTTTGGATCCCAGTTTTCAGCTTTCCACATAGGAATAAAATCTTCATATTTGAAATCTTTTCCGTATTTTTCTATATGATGCTTATATGTAGGGCCTTTTCCAATGTTCAGAGAATTGTAATACCATTCTGCATACGGATTATCCGCAAACCATTCCTTGGAATCAACCTCTCCCAGTTCCCATGTATGCGGTGCAAAAGCCGGCACGGAATAAATTCCCCAGTGGATAAAAATTCCAAATTTACAATCATCATACCATTTTGGAACTGTGTGTGCATTTACAGAGTTCCAGTTTCCTGTGAATCTTACATCTCCCATAATTTAAATACCTTATCCTTTCTGTCCTTTAAAAAGGACATTATAATTTACTTGCTTCCCCCAACAGCTATTCTACTGTGATCTTCAATACCACTGGCATATCACCCGCCTCAATAACCCCTCTTCCGCAGGAAATATCCAGTTCTTTATTTCTCGCAAATGCCGGATGCAGATCTGTTCCGAGGATCTCAATATCCCGGATCGTGGATTTCAAAAGCTTCATATCATTGCCAAGAGCTTTGATATGGATTTCTCCATCCTCCGGCCAGTGCAGAACAGTCGCATAAATATGATTGCTCTTACTTGTAAAACGGATATCCTCAGAAGTAAAGTTCTTATCATAGGTATCCGTGAAATGTCCCTCCGGAACTACCGTCGGTCCCTCTCCGAATATCTTCCAGTATCTGGTTCCGTATATTGCCTCTCCGTTTACCTTCAGCCATTTTCCCATTTCTCTCAGGATATATGCATCCTCTTCCGGAATTGTTCCATCCGGCTTCGGTCCGATATTAAGAAGAAGTGCACCATTTTTGCTGACTACATCGATCAGATCCAGCACTACATCGGAAGGCTTCTTATAATCATTTCCAATGGTATAACCCCAGGAATTCTTGGCTACAGAAGTATCATTCTGCCACAGATCCGGTGTGATATGGTCTAACTGCCCTCTTTCCAGATCATTGACTGCGCTGCCGTAAACATATGCGTCAAATTTGGCATCAATGGCTGTTTCTTTTCCCCACTGTGCAGAACGGTTGTAATAATATGCTGCAAATTTACGAAGATACGGTTTCCATGCATACTGCTGTATCCACCAGTCAAAATATACGATGGATGGCTGATATTTATCTACGATCTCGCAGGTGCGGACAAGCCAATCCTGCATATGCTCCTCCGTCGGGGGATTGTCATAAATATCAGTCATATCTCTGGTAATTCCTGCTGCCGGCCCATAAAGATCCGCATATTCCGGATCATTGACATCAGCCTCCGGAATCTGACGACCTCCGTTAAAGAACCAGTAATGCTCTGCTCTGTGAGAAGAAGCACCGAGAACCATTCCCTCTTTCTCAACCTCTGTCTTCAGTTCTCCGAGAATATCTCTCTTTGGTCCCATCTCAGCGGCGTTCCAGCGACAAAGGTCACTGGCATACATCTGAAATCCATCGTGATGCTCCGCTACCGGAACTACGAACTTCGCCCCCGCCTCTTTAAATAATGCCGCCCATTCCTTCGGATCAAACTTCTCAGCCTTAAACTGAGGAATAAAATCCTTGTAGCCGAATTTATCCAGAGTTCCGTATTTCTCTGTATGATGCAGGTTCTCCTTAGAGCCTTTCACATACATATTTCTGGGATACCATTCGTTTCCGAATGCCGGAACACTGTAAACACCCCAGTGGATAAAAATTCCGAATTTATCTCTTGCATACCACTTCGGTACAGGATGCTCACAAAGAGAATCCCAGGTATCCGTGTATGGTCCCTGTGCGATCACCTCATCGATCAGAGAAAGGTATTCTTCTTTTTTCATTTTGTAGTCCTCTTTTATATTTTTTGGTCATTTTCAACAGATGCTTATATGTTACCATCAAACTTTTCGGTTGTATACGTTTGACAATTCACAAATAAAGCGTTTCGTTTTTGTGCAATATATACATTTCAAAAGTAAAAAATACTCCGATGATGTTTTTATTTGAACATCATCGGAGTATTTTCTGTTTTTATCAGATATTCTCTTCGATCACCTTTTCGATCCGTCTCTTCACTTCTTCTGCGATCTCTGTGGTATGCATATCTTTGTATTCCTCATAATACATCGGAGGAAGGATATGCACCTGTACGGTGATCCTCTCTGTAGAACCTGTATCAAAAGCCTTAAAGGAATCGATCAGTGCAACCGGAACGATCGGGCATTTCGTCTTGGTAGCAGTCTTGAAGCTGCCGCCCTTAAACGGTCCCGGATGATTTCCGTTTTTACTTCTGGTTCCCTCCGGAAAGATCAGATAATTACGACCAGCCTTCACTTCCCGTATTACATTGACAATAACCTGCATGGACTGCTTCAGGTCTTCCCTGTCAATGATAAAGGCCTTCATACAGGCAAAAACCTGCTTCAGAAAAGGAATCTCTCCAACTTCCTTCTTTGCAACTACCGAAAAAGGAACCGGGCAGGCCCGGATGATCGCCAGCACATCAAACAGACCCTGGTGATTCGGAAAAAACATAAACCCCTTTTCTCTTGGGATATTTTCAGCTCCATGCACATCAATATGGATATTTCCGCCTTCAATGGCACGCTCATCTACCTGTCTCAGGAATGCGTATTTCTTCTCTTCCGGATAATCATCTGTATGCGCTGCATACCAGCAAAGTTTGATCCACCAGTAAGGAACAAAGACTATATTTCTGAGCACCATCAGTAAAATCCGCTTCATTCTTACATCCTCCCGCCTCTGCTTTATCCGTTCAGTTTCCCTGCGATCTTATCCTCGTATCCCGGATTCTTTTTCAGAAAAACCTCATAAGCTTTTGTATAATCTGTATAGGTTTTCGTAGTCATAAATTTCTGATAGTCTTGGGCAGCCTGTTGGCTGATCTTATCTGAAATCTCAGAAGGCGCATACAGATAATACTTTTTGTCCTGGACCTTTACAAGATAGGTACTGATACATGGATATTCCTGCTCGTTCTCCAGAACAAGATTATAGCGGATATAAACATAAGAATAATTTTTGTTTTCAGAAATGGAGCCACAGCTGTCGATATTTACATCCTTTACTCCATGGGCCTGGAAATATTTTATCGTGGAGGAAATCTCTGTTTTCGCCTCATCCGATAGCTTATCCGCACTGTAACAGCTCTGCATCTTTTTATTCTTGCCTGCTGCTGCCGCTTTGATGTAGCCTTCCACAACTCCCTCCGGAGTTCTGTGGCTGATCTTTCCGCAGCCCCTGGCCGCCAGAACGATCACCAGCAGGATCAAAATGATCCCCGCCAGTGTCGCAATGTGGACAAAATTCAGTTTTTTATTAGAGTATTTCAGCTTCTTTACAGATTTTTTTCTGCGTTTTTTCTTTGTCGTCGTCATGACTTATCCTCGACCTTATTCTTCTTCACTGCCTGTGACAGCTTCCTCTGCAGAGCCTTCTTCGTTATCGCCGGTTTCTCCGTCAGCTTTTTCGGCATTTGTATCTGCTTCCGGATCTTTATCTCTTACCTTGGCGATACTTGCAACGGTTACACCCTCTGTAAGATTGATCATCTTCACACCGGAGGTGATCCTTCCAAGGACAGAGATATCCGCACACTGCAGACGGATAATGATACCCTCTGTAGTGATCATCATAATCTCGTTCTCTTCGTTGACAGCCTTGGCGCCGACAACATTTCCGGTCTTCTCGGTGATCTTGTAGCACTTCACACCCTTACCGCCACGGTTCTGGACAGCAAACTCACTCATGGCTGTACGTTTGCCCATTCCGTTCTCAGAAGCTACAAGCAGATAATCTCCCTGGGTGTTCAGCTGCATGGCAACAACTTCATCACCGTCAGTAAGATTCATACCTCTTACTCCCATGGACGCACGGCCTGTGCTGCGGACATCCGTTTCCTTAAAGCGGATACACTGTCCGTCCCTGGTCACAAGAATAATATCCTTGTTATTATCAGTAGCCTTAACCTCTATCAGCTCGTCATCATCACGGAGAACGATTGCTGTAAGACCTGTCTTACGGACATTCTCGTAATCCTTGATCGGAGTTTTCTTCACAAGACCTTTCTTGGTGGCCATCATCAGATAGTGACCCTCTTCATATTTACGAAGCGGGATCACAGCTGTGATCTTTTCTCCCGGTGCAAGCTGCAGAAGATTGATGATTGCAGTTCCTCTGGCTGTACGACCGGCCTCCGGGATCTCATATGCCTTCAGTCTGTATACACGTCCTGTATTAGTAAAGAACATGAGGTAATGGTGCGTTGTCGTCATCAGAAGCTCTTCGATATAGTCATCCTCAATAGTCTGCATACCCTTGATTCCTCTGCCGCCACGGTTCTGGCTGCGGAAGTTGTCAACGGTCATACGCTTGATATAACCAAGCTTTGTCATTGCGATCACTGTATTTTCTCTCGGAATCAGATCCTCTGTAGAGATATCATATACATCGTATCCGATGGAAGTCTTTCTGTCATCGCCGTATTTCTCTGCAATGGCAAGAATCTCCTCACGAATCACCCTGAGAAGGAGCTTGCGGTCAGCAAGGATTGCCTGGAACTTGCGGATCTTCTCCATAAGCTCTGCATACTCAGCCTCCAGCTTCTCTCTTTCCAGACCTGTCAGTGCACGGAGACGCATATCCACGATTGCCTGTGCCTGCACATCTGTCAGCTCAAAACGGTCGATCAGCTCCTGCTTGGCGATCTGTACGTTGCGGGAACCGCGGATGATGCGGATCACTTCGTCAATATTATCAAGTGCCTTCAGAAGACCCTCCAAAATATGGGCTCTCTCCTGTGCCTTATTAAGATCATACTGTGTTCTTCTGCGAACTACATTCTCCTGATGCTCCAGATAGTACTCCAGCATCTCTTTCAGATTCAGAACCTTCGGTTCCATGCTTCCATGATTCGGAACAAGAGAAAGCATGATCACACCAAAAGTATCCTGCAGCTGTGTATGCTTGTAGAGCAGATTCAGGATCACGTTGGCATTGGCATCCTTGCGAAGATCAATACAGATTCGCATACCCTCACGGCTGGAATGGTCGTTCAGGTCTGTGATCCCATCGATCTTTTTATCACGGACAAGCTCTGCGATCTTCTCGATCAGACGTGCCTTGTTTACAAGGTACGGAAGCTCGGTAACTACGATACGAGATTTACCGTTTGGCAAAGTTTCGATATTTGTCACCGCACGGACACGGATCTTGCCACGTCCGGTACGGTAAGCTTCCTCGATGCCTCTCGTTCCGAGGATGGTCGCTCCTGTAGGGAAGTCTGGTCCCTTTACGATCTCAAGAAGCTCCTCCATAGCTGTTTCTCTGTCTTCTTCCACAATGTTGTCAATGATCTTAACAACTGCATTGATAGTTTCACGAAGGTTATGCGGCGGAATATTGGTTGCCATACCTACCGCAATACCTGTAGTACCGTTTACCAAAAGGTTCGGAAAACGTGCCGGAAGCACAACCGGTTCACGCTCTGTCTCATCAAAGTTCGGCTGAAAATCAACCGTATCCTTGTTGATGTCAGCAAGCATCTCCATGGATATCTTGCTGAGACGTGCCTCTGTATATCGCATGGCAGCCGCACCGTCACCATCCACAGAACCAAAGTTTCCATGTCCATCAACCAGCGGATATCTTGTGGACCATTCCTGAGCCATATTAACCAGCGCACCATAGATGGAACTGTCACCATGCGGATGATATTTACCCATGGTATCACCGACAATACGCGCACATTTTCTGTGTGGCTTGTCAGGACCATTATTCAGCTCGATCATAGAGTACAGAACTCGGCGCTGTACCGGCTTCAGACCGTCTCTTACATCAGGCAAGGCTCGTGAGGCGATAACACTCATGGCATAGTCGATGTAAGATTCCTTCATCGTTTTTTCCAGATCCACTTCGTGGACTTTGTCAAAAATATTATCTTCCATTCTTCTTTATTCTCCTAGATATCAAGATTCTTAACGAATCTTGCATTTTCTTCGATAAATTCACGTCTTGGCTCTACCTTGTCTCCCATAAGAGTGGTAAATGTCAGATCGATCTCAGATGTGGCAGCTTCGTCCATGGTCACACGGAGAAGGATTCTCTTCTCAGGGTCCATAGTAGTCTCCCAGAGCTGCTCGGCATCCATCTCACCCAGACCTTTATAACGCTGGATCTTATTGTTTCCGTCACGTCCGATCTCGGTAAGGATATTGTTCAGCTCATTATCGTCATATGCATACCATACCTTTTTGTTCTTCTCCACTTTATAGAGAGGAGGCTGCGCCAAGTATACATATCCCTGCTTGATCAGCTCCGGCATGAACCGATACAGGAAGGTCAGAAGCAGTGTTGCGATATGTGCACCGTCAACATCGGCATCGGTCATAATGATGATCTTGTGATAACGAAGCTTGGAAATATCAAAATCCTCATGGATTCCGGTTCCGAAGGCAGTGATCATTGCCTTGATCTCTTTGTTTCCGTAAATTTTATCCAGACGTGCCTTCTCAACATTCAGGATCTTACCACGAAGTGGAAGGATCGCCTGTGTGGCACGGTTTCTCGCTGTCTTGGCAGAACCACCCGCGGAATCTCCCTCTACGATATAAATCTCACAGTTCTCCGGATTCTTGTCAGAACAGTCTGCAAGCTTTCCCGGAAGTGACATACTGTCCAGTGCGGATTTTCTTCTTGTAAGGTCACGTGCCTTTCTGGCTGCCTCTCTGGCTCTCTGTGCAAGAACAGATTTCTCAACTGTAGCCTTGGCAACTGCAGGATTCTGCTCCAGGAAAATCTCCAGCTGTTTACTTACAACACTGTCTACCGCACCTCTGGCCTCACTGTTTCCAAGCTTCTGCTTAGTCTGACCCTCAAACTGCGGATTCTCGATCTTAACACTGACGATCGCAGTCAGGCCCTCACGGATATCATCACCGCTTAAGTTTGGCTCACTGTCCTTAAGAAGCTTGTTCTTACGTGCATAATCATTAAATGTATTGGTGATCGCATTACGGAAACCGGTAATATGCGTACCACCCTCCGGTGTATTGATATTGTTTACAAAGCCATAGGTGTTCTCTGTATAGGAGTCATTATGCTGCAGCGCAACCTCTACAGACACGCCGTCCTTCTCACCCTCACAGTAAATGATCTCCGGGTAAAGAGCCTCCTTGCTTCTGTTCAGATAACTTACAAACTCACGGATACCACCCTCATAGTGGAATACCTTCTCGCGCTCCTGGCCTTCTCTCTTATCCTCCAGTACGATACGAAGACCCTTAGTCAGGAAAGCCATCTCACGAAGTCTCTGTTTTAAGATATCATAATCATAAACAGTCTCCTCAAAGATCTCCTTGTCCGGAAGGAAATAAACCTTCGTACCGGAAAGCCCCGGCTCACAGTCACCTACCACCTTCAGCGGGTACATAGTCTTGCCACGCTCATATCTCTGTCTGTATTCCTTACCCTCTCGGTAGATGGTAACCTCCAGCCATTCGGAAAGTGCATTTACAACAGATGCACCAACACCGTGAAGGCCACCGGAAACCTTATATCCTCCACCGCCGAACTTACCGCCTGCGTGAAGAATGGTAAATACAACCTCAACTGCCGGAATACCAGCCTTATGATTGATGCCAACCGGAATACCACGACCATTATCTGTAACTGTAATGGAATTATCCGGATTGATATCTACATGGATCTCCGTACAAAAACCAGCCAGTGCTTCATCGACTGCGTTATCCACGATCTCATATACGAGATGATGAAGTCCACGGCTGGAGGTACTTCCGATATACATTCCAGGCCTCTTACGTACGGCTTCCAGTCCTTCCAGGATCTGGATCTGATCCGCGCCGTATTCTGTATTCTCTGCGCCCATGTCATTCCTCCTGTTCTTGTCATCCGGACGTATTTGAAAATTCATTTCTGCAGAACCATAGCAGCTTCAGAAATTATTACATCAAATCCTGAGCAAGAAAAACTGATCTGTTAATTTCAGAAAATACTGTATTTTCATTTTGCAGAAAGCAATTCTCAAACCCACTCCGGAAGTGTCATTTATACCTGTAAAATAAATATTTTTTACATACGAATACAGAGTTTATTATAGCACAAAAAAGCCTGTATTTCCACGCAAAATCATAGGAAATACAGGCAAAAAAGTATCTTATTGAATGCAATTTCAAATTACACAGCACAATATGCGCTTAAAATATATGGAATATTCAGCTACTCCAGTAAAAGCCCAAATTCTTTTAACAATTTCTTCTGGTATTCCGGATCTGATGCCGATTTTATAATATCAGACGTCCTGCCCAGTTCAGCAAGACAGAGGATCAAACTGTTAATACTATGTTCTCCCTGCTGCATTCCCTGCTGCATCCCCTGCTGCATTCCCTGCTGCATCCCCTGCTGCATTCCCTGCTGCATCCCATCCTTTATTCCATCCTGCATTCCAATTCCATAACCTTCATCATAGCCAGCCTGTAAACTTTTTCTTATCTTTTCCTCAATCTGATCCTGTATGATCCGATTTAATGCTTCACACATACAATCCGCCTCCCTGAATTTTTCTTCATTAGCCCTTACGATCATCTGCATGACTGATTCGTACAAAGGATTTTTCTGCTTTTCTCTGTATTCATTGAGAAGTCGTTTCATATCTTCCTTATCTTTTATTCTATCAGTCAGACTTCTCAGCCACAGATTTTTCTGCTTCGACAACTGTTCCGTTACAATAACCTGAATTGGGATCTTAGATCCTGTTACGTAATAAATTCCTTCTTCTATCTTTTTTATCCGGCATTTCCAAAACTCCCTCAAATGTCGGAGCATCTTCCGGGGATATGCCCTGCTTACCAAAGAGATCGTAATCTCCTCAATTGGGATTTCATCCTCAGTTACCGTATCCGCTTTATAAAAAAATGCATATCCACACACCTTATAAAAATCATTGATGCTTATATAATCCGTCGGACTCTTATACTCAATGATATTATATTTCCGGAAGATCCTTCCGATGTTTTTATTAATGGGGATATCGGTCTTCTTTTTGATCACAAGCGCATCGATCTCCATTGGTTTCGTCCCAAGCTGATGCTCATTCTCAAAAATCAGATTCTCCCTTTCTGACTCCAGTTCTATCTGGATATCAGCAAAAAATGCAGGATGCCACTGCCGCAGGTTAGAGCTGTTTGTTCTGTTTTTGTTTACGATCATACACGACTCCTCTATTTTGATCTCAAGGAGCCTCATCTGAAAACTCCTGCTGAAAAATGGAAAAAAGCATGAATTTTCTGAGATGACAGGCAATCTGCCTGATATATGAAATGTAATAGAAAAATAAGATTATTTTTAGAAAAATATGCTTTTACAGCATTTCCATAGAATCCCGGAACTGCTTTTTATTTTTGATAAGATCAGCTTACCACAATATGGTCTGTACTGCAAGCAAATCATTTCGACAAAATCCGCACAGTACTTTTTATATTACTGTTCACTCCGTTCTCAGCAACACGCTTCGCGATGCCAATGAACAGTAATCTTTTTATTACTATAAAAAAAGCCACATACGCTCCCAAAAAATCCTTGGTCACAGTATGCAGCTTATTCAATCATCCACGATCACGTTATTACGATCCGTGCCGCAACTTACACCTGATCATTCAGCAGAACCTTCTCCATCCAGAAGCGCCTTATAAATATCCCGCTTGGAAACACCACGATCCTTGGCAGCAAGCTTCATGGCATCCTTCCTGGAATTCCCCTGCTGCTCATACATTGCCACATGCTCCGCAATGGAAATCTCCTCCCAGGAAGCACGCTTCTCCGCCTCCATCTCACTGCGGCTCCTGCCCTCGATCACGAGAACACACTCACCCAGCGGCTTCTCATCTTTATAAAAATCCATCAGATCATCGATCGTAGTCCGGAATGCCGTCTCATGCTTCTTGGTCAGCTCTCTACAAAGAGTCATCCGGCGGTTGCCAAGCGCCTCTCTGAGCTCACCAAGGGTCCGTACAAGCCTGTGAGGCGCCTCATACAGGATAATAGTCCTGGTTTCACAGGAAAGCTCCTCCAGGATCGTTTTTCGTTCTTTCTTATCCGCCGGAAGAAAAGCCTCGAAAGCAAAACGCTTGGTATGCAGGCCTGACAAAGTCAGAGCAGTGATGCAGGCAGCAGGACCCGGAAGCGAAGTCACTTCAATTCCGGCTTCATAGCACATGGCGGCAAGCTCCTCCCCGGGATCTGAGATACCCGGAGTACCTGCATCTGTGATCAACGCAATGTTTGTACCTGCCAGCAGCTTTTCCACAAGGACATGGCCCTTATCTATCTTATTGTATTCGTGGTAGCTGGTCATGGGGGTTTTTATATCAAAATGATTCAGCAGTTTTATGCTGTTGCGGGTATCTTCCGCGGCGATTAAGTCCACTTCCCGAAGGGTTTTTAGTACTCGAAGGGTGATGTCTTCGAGGTTTCCTATGGGGGTGGCACATAAGTATAGTTTTCCGTTTTGTTTCATATTTGCCTCTTTTCTCGCTTGACCGCGGGGAGTTTTTTTCCACTTGGCCGTGGGGGATTTCGCTTGACCTCCGGGGGGATTCCGCTCGACCGCGGGGGGGATTCCGCTCGACCGCAGGGGTTTCCGCTTGACAGCGGGGGTTTGTTTAAGTTTGGAAGCTTTTAAAACCGCAAAGGGGCCGCAAAGCCGCGCCCCCTCTGCACACCCCTTGGGCTTTTTTTAAGTAGTGCAAGGGATTCGTTGTTCTTATTTGTTGACTTGTGTCTGTATGCTTCGGTATTCAGCGCGCTACGCTGTGCCGATGTTGTTTTATTTCTTCACCTTCTCCGTGATTCACTTCTGGCAAGGTGTCTGTATTCTTCGATACTCAGCGCACTACGCTGTGCCGATATTATTTTATTTCTTCACTTTCTCCGTGATTCACCTCTGGCAAGGTGTCTGTATTCTTCGATACTCAGCGCACTACGCTATGCCGATATTATTTCATTTCTTCACTTTCTCCGTGATTCACCTCTGGCAAGGTGTCTGTATTCTTCGATACTCAGCGCACTACGCTATGCCGATATTATTTCATTTCTTCACTTTCTCCGTGATTCACTTCCGGCAAGGTCTCTGTATTCTTCGATACTCAGCGCACTACGCTATGCCGATATTATTTCATTTCCTCACTTTCTCCGTGATTCACTTCTGGCAAGGTGTCTGTATGCTTCGATATTCAACGCACTACGCTGTGCCGATATTATTTCATTTCTTCACTTTCTCCGTGATTCACTTCTGGCAAGGTGTCTGTATTCTTCGATACTCAGCGCGCTACGCGCTGCGATCTCTCGCTTTGAATCTCAGGTGAGGGGAGGCAGGCTGCTGGTGGTGACGTTAGCGGAGCCCCCGTCAGCGAGGTGAGGATAGCTGCTGCCACCGAGCGCACTGTTTGAGCGAAGCGAGTTTGCGCGAATGGCAGCAAACCGGCGCCGCAGCCGAGCAGGGGGCGCAGCGTGTCACCACCAGCAGCCTGCCTCCCCTCACCGCCCCTTCACCAACAGAAGACCCACAGCCACCATCACCTCCCAGCCATCCAGCGCAGCGCCGATGGCCCAAAACCTCCCGAGCAGCCACCCCAAGCCACCCTAAGCCACAACATCACACCATCCGATACAACTCCAAAACATCCTCCGTATAAACCCCCGGCCGCTCATAAACCACCAGCGGCCGCTCAACCCGAATCCTGGAATTCCCGCCCTTACAAGCCTCGATCAACACCATATTCGGCTCCTTATCAATAAAAGGATACACCAGCTGCATCCTCTTAGGCTCCAGCTTATACTTCGTCAAAGTTGCCATCAGCTCCACAAGCCGAAACGGCCTGTGCACCAGAAAAAACCGCCCCCTGTCCTTCAGGACCCGGGCAGCCTGACAAGCCACATCATCAAACGAACACAAAATCTCATGCCTCGCGATCGCCTTCGGAAGATGCGGATTCGTCAACCCATGCTGCCCGATCATATACGGCGGATTACACGTCACCACATCAAAAGAAGCCGCCCCAAAAATCCCGGCAGCCTCCCTGATATCACCCTCAACGATCCGAACCCTGTCCTCAAGACCATTATACCTCACACTACGGTCAGCCATCTCCGCACACTCATGCTGGATCTCCAGCCCCGTGAAATGCTCCCCATCCGTACGATCAGAAAGCAAGATCGGAATGATCCCCGTACCGGTCCCCATATCCAGAGCAACCTCACCCCTCTTCACCCGGGCAAAGCCAGACAACAGAACCGCATCCATCCCAAAGCAAAACTTCTTCGGATCCTGGATCACAAACAACCCATTCTGAAGATCATCCACACGCTCACCGCAATAAACCAGATCACTTCTCATTCGGCTTCGAATCTCCCTTTTTAACCTCTTTCTCCTCGTGGTCAGCAGAACCGGCACCACCCTTACCCTTTTTTCTCTTAGGGCGGAACCTCAGATCACGGACCGGAAACTCCTGGATCTCCTTCTCGTCATTCACCTCAACCACGATCTTAACCATCTGCCGGAGAACATTCACACTCTGGACCGTACCCGAAACACCCTGCGGCGTCGTCACAATATCACCGATACCCGGAAGATTCCGGTTCAGCTCCTCATAAGTCTCCTGCTCATTCTTCAGACAGCACATCAGACGACCACAAACACCTGAAATCTTCGTCTGGTTCAGAGAAAGATTCTGCTCCTTCGCCATCTTGATGGAAACCGGCGCAAACTCCGAAAGATACGTATGACAGCAAAGCGTCCTTCCACAAATACCAATACCGCCAAGGATCTTCGTCTCATCACGGACACCGATCTGACGAAGCTCGATCCTGGTCTTAAACACAGACGCCAGATCCTTAACCAGCTGCCGGAAATCAATACGGCCATCCGCTGTAAAATAAAACAGTACCTTGTTATTATCAAAGGTATACTCCGCATCGATCAGCTTCATCTCAAGCCCATGCTCACGGATCTTCTTCTTGCAGATCTTAAAAGCCTCTTTCTCCTTCCGGCGGTTCTCAGCCTCATGGTCCTCGTCCTCCTTCGTTGCAACACGGAGAACCTCCTTCAGCGGATGGACCACCTCGTCCTCCTTCACGCTGCGCGGCTCCAGGACAACACGGCCATACTCCACACCACGGGCAGTCTCCACGATCACATGATCGCCGACCTTCACCTTGTAATTCTTAGGATTAAAATAATAAATCTTACCAACGTTACGAAATCTGACTCCAACTACCTTTTCCATTCTATTTCTCCCTAATTGTCAGGAACAGGAGCTCCAGGGCAAGTTCGAGATTAACATTGGCACGGAGACGCACCTTCGTCTTCTCCAGTGCCTCAAGGATTTTTTCGATATTCTCATAAGAACGCTCGCTGGCCTGCTCTCTGATAAAATTAATCTCCTGTTTAAAAACCAGGTTGTCAATTTCCCTTGTTGCCTTAAACATCAGAACATCGCGGAACCAGAACTGGAAAATATCCAGATAATCATTGATATTATTCTTATCAGCAGTCAAAGTCTTGATCGCCTCTGTCAGCTCATAAACCTCCATGGAATTGGCATATTTCAAAATCTTCAGGGCATTGGCAGTCATATCCGCAAACTCCTGAGAAGTAGCAGCCTCCTTCGCCTTGCCGATACTGCCCTGCGCATAAGACGCATCGATCTCAGCCTGATAATCCGGCACCTGAAGATGCTCCATCAGATATTCCTTCACAAGACTGTCATCCACCACCTTCAGATCCAGACGCACACATCTGGAACGGATCGTAGGAAGAAGACTGTCGATATTGCTTGTCAGCAGCATGATCACCGCATATTCCGGCGGTTCCTCGATAGTTTTCAAAATGGCATTCTGCGCCTGCACCGTCATCATCTCCGCATCCGGAATGATGTATATCTTATACGGACTGCAGTACGGCTTGATATCCACATCACGCACAACCTGGTCACGCACCTCGTCAATACTGATGCTTCCAGGCTTCTCATGAGTTACTGTAATGATATCCGGATGATTCTTGCCGATCACCTTCTTACAGGAATCACAAGTCATACACGGTTCAGACTCTCCCGATTCACACTGCAGTGCTGCCGCAAAAGTCCCCGCAAGAAGCTTCTTGCCGGATCCCGGTTCCCCTGTAAAAATATAAGAATGGGATACCTTCCCTGTCTCTATCGCATTCTTCAAATGCCTGATTATATCGTCATGGCCGATGATGTCATGAAATCCTGCCATAAGAATCACCTCTTTCTGCCTTTTGTGCCCTCCGTTATACCCGGCGGACATCTTTCAACTAATTATAACATAATCTTCTGTATAAAAAAAACTATTTTTCCTTATTGTACAGATTTTATATAATTTACGATCTCCTTCACACATTCATCCAGATTATGATTCTCAAAACGCTTCCATATACCTGCTTTAAGAATATTTTCCTCGGAAAAATCATTCTGGTCTGCCAGAAAACGCCTGCACATCTCCTCGTACTTCGGCACCTCCTGGGTCTTCTCCCTGGCAAGCGCACGCTCCAGACGTTCTCCGTCTTCCACCTCTATATAAACCGGCCACATCACTTCATTGCCGTAATACTCCCGGAGCCTCACAAAAGACTCCAGTGTACCGATCCCCAGATAGCTGTCATTTCCCACAGACACCTGCCCGTCATCCGCAGTAAAATATGTCCACGGCCCGTAAACCGTCTGATAAGTACGCGCCTCGATCAGCTTCCCGTTTCTTCGGAACTCCTTCAGTTTATTCTCATCCGCAAAAAAATATTCTCTTCCATTCACCTCTCCATCCCGGATCGGACGGGTAGTATAGATCACAAGCCGCTTAAGCCCCAGCTCCTGATCCCCCTCCAGCTGTCTGTAAATACTGTCCTTACCGGAAGAGCTTTTTCCCATAATGTAAAAAATCTTTCCCATATGTCTCCTCTGCTGCATATGCGTTACTATACACGCTCTGCTCCGTAATACACAGAACAGTCTGCTGCCACGCACCTCACATCTCATTTCTCACAACACACACCGTCTCACTGGTCTGGTCGCTCAGGCCCTGGACCTCAAAGCCCTGTTCCAGGTATCTTCTCACATTTTTTACGAAATGTCCAGAAATCTGTTCCCCCGGAACGATCAGCGGGATCCCCGGCGGATAAAGATACGCAAACTCCCCGGACGTCCGTCCGATACACTCATCCAGCGGACACCGCTCACTCTCCGCATCCATAGCCTGGGAGATCCGCATGACCTGCTTCATTTTTCCGTTTTTCAAGGGCGCCCTCTCCACAGCCTCTTCTCTGTATTTTAACGATTCACGACGGTCGATCTCTTCAATAGCATCACAAAGCCGCTCAAAACCCTCCGCAGTATCACCCACAGCCGCCAGCGCCAGCACATAATTCTCCGCCTCCATCTCCATTTCCAGATGAAACTCACTCCGGAGGATCTGATGCAGCTCCCGGCCGTTCAGCGAACTGTTCACAGTAGAAAGCAATATCTTGGATCTGTCAAAATCAAAAACTCTCTGGCACTCACAGGCCTGCGGCGTCACCAGCCGGATATACTTACACTCGGAAAGACGCCTGCGTGCTTTTTCCAGATTCTCCGTAAACACACGGAACATCTCATCCCCCTCACGCTCCAGCTTATCCATGCACGCATCAATGCTGCTCATAAGAATATAAGAAGGACTGCTGCTCTGATAGATTCCCAGGAAACGCTTCAGTTTTTCCCGGCTCACCCGCTCACTGCACAGATGGATCACCCCCGTCTGAGTCAGACAGGGCAGCGTCTTATGCACACTGTTGATCACCACATCCGCACCAAGCTGCGCCGCAGACACCGGAAAATAATCCGAAAACCGAAAATGCGCCCCGTGAGCCTCATCAACGATCAACGGCACACCATAGTGATGTGCGATCTCCGCGATCCTCGCCACATCCGACACGATCCCGTCATAAGTCGGCGAAGTGATCAGCACCGCCTGGATATCCGGATTTTCCGCCAGATACATTTCCACACGGCCGGGTGAAATCCCTCCGTTTATCCCCAATTTCGGATCTTCATGTGGATAAATATACGTAGCACTCAGCTCCCGCAGATAAATCGCATGGTAAACCGCCTTATGGCAGTTCCTTGCCACCAGAATCTGTCCCCCCTTATCCACAGCCGCAGACACCGCCGCCAGGATCGCCCCGGAGCTTCCATTAATACTGTAAAAACTCTCCGGCACACCATAAAGTCGTGCGACATCCTCCTGGGCCCTTTTCAAAATATCCTCAGCATGATGCAGGTTATCAAACCCGTCAATCTCCGTAATATCCCTCTCCACCGGAAAATCCCCATCCACAGCCAGCGGATTCCTCTTATGCCCCGGCATATGAAACGGATAAAAATCACTCTTACCGTACGCTTCCAGTTTCTTGTATAATCTGTCTTCCATAGTTCGTCCTTTTCATCCTAAAAACAAGGAGGGGCTATCACCAGACGATATTCCCCTCCATTTTTATCACATCTCAGCAAAATCGATCCTCAGCTCCTCATAGATCCCCACCTTGATCGAATCCTGAAATGTATACTGCTCCGTATCCTCATTTTCAAAATCATACACCATTACCAGCTTCTTCACAGGATCCACGATCCAGTACTCTCTCACACCGGCAGTCCTGTATTTAAACAGCTTGGTATAATAATCCATACGCCTGCTCGCCGGAGAAACGATCTCGATGATCCAGTCCGGAGCCCCCTTGCATCCCCTGTCATCCAGCTTATCCGGATCACAGATAACAGAAACATCCGGTTCCACATAAGTATTCGTTTTCTCATCCAGATACACAGCAAACGGTGCGGCAAACACCTCACATTTCCCCTTATTAGCCTCTATATAGTTACCTATCTTTCTGGACAAGATACTTGAGATCCTCTGATGCATCGTATTCGGCGGCGCCATATAATAAATATGTCCATCGATCAGTTCCGCTCTTTCACCCTCCGGCAAAGCATAAATATCCTCTATCGTATAAATTCTTTCCCTCAACAGCGGCATATCTCCACTCCTCTCAAAAGCACCCGACAGATCATACACCATCATTCCGATCTGCACTCATACCCCTGCAGCAGCTCCATCCGAAGCCTTCCCCGCAGGCTCACACCTTAAACCGGTATCCCACACCCCAGATTGTCTCAATATACTGAGGCTTGGCCGTATTAAACTCGATCTTCTCACGGATCTTCTTGATATGCACCGTAACCGTAGCGATATCACCCACAGACTCCATATCCCAGATCTCCCGGAAAAGCTCCTCCTTTGTAAAAACCCTGTTCGGATTCTCAGCCAGAAAGGTCAAAAGATCAAACTCCTTGGTAGTAAACGTCGTCTCCTCACCATTGACCCACACACGCCTGGCCGTCTTATCGATCTTAATACCACGGATCTCGATCACATCATTCTTATGCACATTGGAACCAACCAGCCGGTTATAACGCTCCATATGCGCCTTCACACGTGCAACCAGCTCACTTGGGCTGAACGGCTTGGTCATATAATCATCCGCACCAAGACCCAGTCCGCGGATCTTATCGATATCATCCTTCTTAGCAGAAACCATAATGATCGGCGTATTCTTCTCCTCACGGACCTGCCGGCAGATATCGAAGCCATCCACCTCCGGAAGCATCAGATCCAGGATGATCAGATCAAACTCCTCCTTCATGGCACGTACAAGCCCCGTATCACCACGGTTCTCGATCTCCACCTCAAAACCCGAAAGCTCCAAGTAATCCTTCTCCAGATCTGCGATCGCTTCCTCATCCTCTATGATCAAAATCCTACTCATTCATCGGTACCTCCTGATATTTTCTGAGAACAAAATACATGATCGTTCCGATTCCCAGCCGGCTTGTGGCCCAGACCTTTCCACCATGATCCTCCATGATCTTCTTTACGATGGAAAGCCCGATACCGCTTCCTCCCTTGGAAGAATTCCTGGAAACATCGGTACGGTAAAAACGGTCAAAAATATACGGCAGATCCTTGGCGGCAATACCCTTGCCGTTATCCTCGATCTCCACCTGGATAAAATCACCCACATCCTTCACCCGGAGCTGGATGATCCCCCTAGGCTTCTCCATATACTTGATGGCATTACTCACAATATTATGGATCACACGGCGGATCTGCTCACCATCCGCAATAACCTGCACACCCTTCTCCACATAATTGGCATACACAAGCTCGATCCCCCTGGTCTCCATCTCAAGCCCAAGCTCCTCCGCACAATCCGAAAAATAATCCTCCACATTCAGCTTGCTGAACGTATACGGAATACGGTTGGTATCGATCTTGGAATAAAAGGTCAGCTCATTGATCAGATGATCCATCTCATTGGTCTTATTATAAATGGTACGCACATACCGGTCCATCTTCTCCGGCGTATCCGCCACACCATCCATGATTCCCTCCACATAACCCTTCACCGCAGTGATCGGCGTCTTCAGATCATGGGAAATATTGCTGATCAGCTCCTTATTCTCCTTATCCATCAGGATCTTCTCTTCCGTGGACTCCTTCAGACGCTTACGCATCTCCTCAAAATCCTGGCAAAGCTGGGAAAATTCATCATTTCCCTCAACCTCCAGCACAAAATCCAGATTCCCCTCCTTGATGTTCTTGGTAGCTTTCTTAAGCTTCACCAGCGGAACCGCAATACTCCGATAGATCCACAACCCTACGGACAACGCGGTAAAAACAAGGATGATCGTTGCGGTCAGGATCATATCCTTGGCCATCAGCTTCACCTGGTTACTGGAAGACTGCGCCAGAGAAATATCATAGACCATCTGGCTGGAGTCCGAAGCCTGGCTGCTGCTCTCCTGCACATGCCTCGCCTGCGTCTGGCTGAACCCGTACAGACTTGCGGAAAAAAGAAGCAGCGGCAGCAGGATGATCGCAACGAAGCCCACAATAATACGCGTCTTTAACTTCATCTGTATCTCCGTCCTTTATAAATTCACACATTCGCATACACGTATTATAACATAAACTATATTCCCTATCTCTAAATTTTCTATAAAAAAGCCCCCGGTACTGATACTACCGGGGGCTTCACTCTTTATTCTTCTGAAACGATTATTCGTAGCTGTTGCAAAGATACTTCTTCAGAGTCTCAACCTTGTCCAGATGCTCCCATGGAAGATCAACATCTGTACGGCCAAAATGACCATAAGCAGCAGTCTGCTTGTAGATCGGACGGCGAAGGTCAAGCATCTTGATGATACCAGCCGGACGAAGATCAAAATTCTCACGAACGATCTCAACAAGTCTGGTCTCAGAAAGCTTACCTGTTCCGAAAGTATTCACACTGACAGAAGTCGGATGAGCAACACCGATCGCATAGGAAAGCTGGATCTCACACTTGTCAGCAAGACCAGCTGCAACAATGTTCTTTGCAACATAACGTGCAGCATAAGCAGCAGAACGGTCAACCTTTGTGCAGTCCTTACCGGAGAAAGCACCGCCGCCGTGACGTCCTGTTCCGCCGTAGGTATCAACGATGATCTTACGTCCTGTCAGACCACTGTCACCGTGAGGTCCGCCGATAACAAAACGACCTGTCGGATTGATGAAATACTTAGTATCAGCATCAACCATATCAGCCGGAATGATCGCATCAAAAACATACTTCTTAATATCCTCATGGATCTGCTCCTGAGTAACATCCGGATCATGCTGTGTAGAGCATACGACAGCATCGATTCTCTTCGGCTTGCCGGCCTCATCATACTCAACAGTAACCTGAGTCTTTCCATCCGGTCTTAAATATTTCAGAGTGCCGTCCTTACGAACCTTTGTCAGCTGCTGAGCAAGCTTGTGAGCCATGTTGATGGCATATGGCATATACTCCTCAGTCTCATTGGAAGCATAACCAAACTGAAGACCCTGGTCACCGGCACCGATGGAATCCAGTTCGTCCTCATTCATATCGTCCTCTTTCTGCTCAAGAGCCTTATCAACACCCATAGCGATATCTGTGGACTGCTTGTCAAGTGATGTGATAACCGCACAGGTATCTGCGTCAAAGCCATAATCCGCATTGTCATATCCGATCTCACGGATAGTATCACGAACGATCTTCTGGATATCAACATTAGCCTTGGTTGTGATCTCACCCATAACAAGTACAAGACCTGTTGTAGTAGCAGTCTCGCAGGCAACACGGCTCATCGGATCCTGTGCCATCATAGCATCAAGGATCGCATCAGAAATAGAGTCGCAGACCTTGTCAGGATGACCCTCAGTTACAGATTCAGACGTAAATAAAATTTTCTCCATAATCTTCTCCTTTTGTAATAAAACAACGGTTATACACATAAAAAACAGCCCGTACAATCCGGACTGTTTAAGTTCTGTAAACAATCCTCTTATTGTTCGATTGCTCGCTCAGGTTGGCACCTTCCTGGATTCTCCGGGGTTGCCGTGGCTTCACAGATCCTTTGTATCTCCACCACTCTGAATAAAAGGCTATCTTTTATGAAATTTACTGCAACACATACAATATACTTATCATACCAAAATGTCAAGAGCAATTTTCGATAAAAAATATCACCCGTTACTTTTTCATCCCCAATACGTAAATATTCCAAAAAAAGAACCGGGCATCCACATCGCCCGGTTCTTCCATCGATCATCCTTCAGAATGATCCGTTATTTATTTTTTCTTCTTTCTCCTAACTCCATAAGCTGCACCACCGCCAACAATGATCGCTGCTGCAAGGATTCCAACCCATACGCCGATCGGTGTATCATCGCCGGTCTTTACAGAACGTCTTGCTGTACCGCTGGTATCGTTCGGAGCTGTTCCGCCCGCTGTGCCGTTATTCGGGATCGGAGTGATCCGATCATTTCCACCATGATTTCCACCAGGTGTAACAGTCGGAATCGGTGTCGGCTCGGAAGAAAGACTGTTGGTGATCTCTTTTGTTACAGTATATCGGTTATCATTATTCAGTGTAACCTCACCCTGACCGGTAACTGTATACTTAAAGGTATCATCATCAACCGGATTTCCATCCTTATCCGTCTCCAGAACAGTATAAGTAACACTGTTGATCTCCTGATCCTTTGGAAGATCCAACATTACCTCAACACTACCATTCTGTTTCAGAGTCACTACCTTCTCAAGCGTCAGCTCACCGTTACTCTCAGTGGAGAACACACCTGCATAGAACGTATCATCCACAGTAGAAGCAACACCATCGATCATCACATTCTTCTTAATGTTGATAAATCCGTTACGGCTGAATATATCGGAAATCTTTGTATAATAGTTATTTACATAAGCCGTTGCCTCAGCAGCACCACTATCTCCACCGATCACAACCTGATTGGACTTCTCTTCACTCTCGCCATTCAGCTTCGTTACATTGTAGTAGTAAAGATTCTCCTCATCCACCTCGATCTTCGTATTCTGCTGAAGAAGATTTCCATCCTCATCCAGCTCAAATACATAATAGGTGCCATCCGGAACATCCGTCCATGTAGCTGTACCACTGGAAGCATTCTGGATATGGATATCCTTTAAATAATCATCACGGAACGGGATCGTACCTTCCTGATCCGAAAAAACGCCAACCTTATAAGTTACATCCTCCTTCGTTTCCAGAGGAATCACATTGTCATTCTCATCAACATTATAGATCCTCTTCGTAACCTGGATCTGTGTATGCTGTTTCGTTGAAGCCTTCGGATATGCCTGCACATCATACATCCAGCCCTGCTCCTGATCTGCAAAAGGAACGGAGATCAGCATCGGTGAAACCGCAACACTGCTGTTCGCATCTGTCTGCACCACCAGATACATGCCCTCAGCCAGATCGGTAACAATAATATTACCCTCTGCATCAGAGGTTCTGGACAGACCCCACACATCCACGCTTCCGCTGCTGATCATATCTGCCAGCTGCCCTGCTGCTTCATACCAGCCGTCAGCCGTCGTGATGGAATCAAAATCGATTGCTGCGGCAGCCAGTGCCTCATCCAGCACGAAATGCACATTACCATCAAAATTCACACTGCCAACCTTGTAGATCGTCAGCCCTACATCCGGCAGCGGAGTCTGGTTCCCCTCCTCATCCGCCTGCTGAACCGTCAACGTCAGATTACCCTTTGTTCCAGCTACATAATCCCCGGCGAAAACCGGCTGCAAAACACTCGTGACCAGCATAGCCGTCAGCATCAGAACAGCCAGAAGGCTCCGGAATATTTTCCCTTGCTTTCTTCTATTTTTCATCGCTCTCTGCCTCCTCTTTCCTTTCTGAAAGCTGTTTCATTCTGCGTTTTTTATCCTTGCGGCGGACAATCAGGTAAATCAGCAGAATCAGAATAACAAGCGCTGCCGCACCGCCGGCAAGAACCCTCTTCGGATCCACAACCGCAAGCTTCTGCGGAATCGTTTCGTCATTCTTAGTAACTTCTTCTTCCACATACTTCGTCCGAATACCACGAACGAGAAGTCTGTGGGTATTCACCGCATAAGGCGTACACGTAACCAGTGTCACATGATCCTCGCCCTCAACAATATCCAGGTCACTGGTCTCATCCGGAAGCACCGTCTTGATCTGATCCACCTTGTAGGCCAGATGCTTGCCAAGAATGTGCAGGATAAAAATATCTCCCTTTTCCATCTGATCCAGATCTGTAAAAAGCTTCGCATTCGGAAGACCTCGATGCGCCGCCAGAACCGCATGGGTGCTCTTGCCTCCGATAGGAAGACTGGTGCCCTCCACGTGGCCCACACCCTTTTCCAGCACGGTCTTGCTCAGTCCGTGATAGATAGCCAGCTTCGCTTTGATCTTTGGAATCTCGATACTGCCCATCAGTCCGTCACCGTTAGGATCCAGGACTCCGTCATAGGGATGACTCAGCTCATAAGTATCCTCTTCCTCAAAAGCATCTACAATGGCATTCACCGGATGCTCGGCATTGTACTCCTTCGCCTCTTTCCACAGCCTGTCATAGTCATTGTCCGAAAGCTCTGTTACCGCTTCCTCGTACTTACTGACCAGCTGGGCGTTACGGTACTGGTTCCACATATCACTGATCGTAGGATAAAGGAACACTCCCGCCCCCGCCAGAAACACCAGGGCGATAAAAATGTTCAGGACAACATTACTCTTTTTCTTTTTTTTCTTTTTAGCCATAAACTATTTCCTGCGTCGTTTTTTGTTCTGAACAGAATTGATACCGGCAACCAGGAGCACCGCGATCACAATTCCGATCACAACACAGAGAGCAAGCATCGGAAGCGTCGGATTGGTGATTCCGGTAACCTTCTTCTCTGTTTTCTGAACCGCCTTCGCAGCCTTCATCGGAACTCTGTGTCCCCTCACCAGAAGTCTGTGCGTATTCACCGCATAAGGCGTACACGTAACCAGCGTTACATAATCATCCCCATCCGTGATACCCAGAGACTCTGTCTGCTCCGGAAGAACGGTAAGAATCTGATCCACCTCGTAGGCAAGAGTCTTACCCAGCACATGCAGGTAAAAAACATCTCCCTCTTCCACAAGATTCAGATCTGTAAAAAGTTTCGCACTTGGAAGTCCTCTGTGTGCCGACAAAATACAATGGGTACTCTTGCCGCCAACCGGAAGACTGCTGCCGAACAAATGACCGGCACCCTTCTCCAGAGACTCATCTGTCGTGTAATGATAGATTGGAATACTCACATCGATCACAGGAATCTCCACATACCCCATCATTCCATCACCATTCAGGTTCAGAAGAGACTCATATGTACTGTCCGTCTGTCCATCCCTCACGGAAAAAGCATCCGGCACACTTTCCTGCTTGATCTGTTCGTTATACTCCTGTGCTGCCTTCCACATGCTGTCAATCTTCTCCGCATTATCATCCGAAGAAACACTGCTGCTATAATCACTGATCAGCAGGCTGTCCCTGTACCGGTTCCAGGCATCACTGACCATTGGATACAGCAGTATGGACAACCCTATCAGAAACAGCAAACCAAGTCCAATATAATTTTTCTTCTTATTCTTTCTCATAGGTTTCTCCATACTGTTGTATTTACCACTCCCGGCCCCCGAAGGGGCCGGGCGGTAATGATTTCTTCAACAGAATAATCAGAAACTATTCTGTTTTAATACTTGCTTTGTCGTTGCTTATAAATAATCTTTGAATTGAATCAATCCGGCAATCAAACGATTACTCCTCAGATCCTTTTCTGCGGCTGATGAAGAAAGCACCAGCAGCGCCAGCCATAACTACAACACCGATGATAGTGAAGAGGTATGTTCCCATGCCACCTGTGGATGGAAGGGAGGAGAGTTTGGTATTGACAAATTCACCTGCATTAACAGTTACTTCTTTCTCTTCATCTGCTGTCATTGTAAATGCTTTATTCTCAGAACTTACTTTATAACCTGTCGGTGCTTTTGTCTCTTTGAATTCATAGTTGCCTTCATCAAGACCTGTAACTGTTAATGTACCGTTTGTTGCTACTAATGTAGTTGTAGCATCTTTTTCTCCATCCAGAGCAACCTTGTACTCACCAGCGCTTACTCTCACAACACTAACTGGTGTTTTTGTTGCCTCAGCACTTTCTTTTCCAGCAGAAGTTACCTTTAATAACTGGAACTCTGCGCCATTCAGTGTATTTCCCTTTATATCAACTTTCTTTAAAGTAACAGTTCCTGTATGACCATTTACAATACCCGGTACATAGTCAACAGTATTTGAATCTACTGTAGCACTGTTGTTATATGTGTGATCATTTTCTACTATAGCACTATATTTTACTTCAATTGTTGTACCAGCTTCTGTAGCTGAAATAAAATCACTTAAATCTACAGTATATGTTACAGTTCCATCCTCATTAGGAACAGTAGTTACTTTTAATGTATCTACAGTTTTAGCTTCTCCAGCAATTTTAACACTATCAAGAACAAAGCTGTCTGCCTTCAGACCTTTTGAAGTATCTACTACCTTGAACGTTTTTAACTCCTCATTCTTAGCATTTGTTTTTGATGCCATCTGTGTAGTTACTGTAAAGTTTACACGCTGTCCTCTGCGAACAAACTTATCATCAGCAGCTTTTGTAACCTTATATTCTGACATTTTAGCAACTACGTTAGCTGATTTACTAGCCATATAAGTATCACCGGCTTTATCATAGGTATTAGCTACCATAAGACTATAAGTACCTTTTGTGTCAAATGCACGAATAACATATGCACCGATTGGAAGGTTAGTAAATTCATGGCTTGTTCCAGATTCTATTGCAGTATAGTCTGCTGTTCGAGCATCTGCCGCATTTTTTAAGTCCTCAGACTTATTATCCTTAATCTTGAATTCACCATTCGTAGTATCTTCCTCAATATAGTCTTTAGCCCAATCAACTACCTTCCATGTCTGGTTTCCAGCATTATCCACATCAAGATAAATAATATTATACACATTCAATGTAGTCGCTACATCAGCTGCTAAATTTGTAACAGTAATTTTATCTGCGTAATGATCTTTTACCTGTGTTGCAAATACTGCTGTGCACATAGACAGTACCATAACCGCTGCCACTAATAATGCACCAATCTTTTTAAATAAATTTTTCATAAGGTTTGCTCCTTTCTTTCTCTGCATTTTTCTTTTTCGCCCTTCATCGGCCATTTACAATTAATGTGTTACGATCTCTTTGCTTCTTCCTCCCTTCGTTTATTATTTATAAACAACAGGAGTGCAGTTGCAAGAATCGCTACACCACTGATTGTAAATCCATAGGTTCCCGGTCCACCGGATTCTGGTAAGGAATAAAGTTTCGTGTTTTTAATTGTCAAAACATTCTTATCTTCATCCAAAGTCCACATTGACTGAGATTGAACTTCGATTGGGGTTCCATCTTCTTTAACAAGCGTAACTTTTCCAAGTCTTACCTGGAAATAGATACTAGTTCCTAATAATGAATATCCTTTTGGCGCTTTAATTTCTGTCAGTTTATACAATCCAGGTTTCAGATCCTTCAACTCAACAGTATCTTTCTCAATCTCGAATGACTTATAAGCATTACCGTCAAATTGCCCTGTAGTACCATCTTTTACTTCCAGTGTAAACTCTGCTCCACTCAATTCATTATTACCACTAGAATCAACTTTCTTCAGGTCAAGATTTACGGAATACTCGTTGGTGTAGGAAACCTTTCCCAATACACCTCCGTCAGCTGGATCATATTTGTAATCTGTTGAAATAACATCACTCTTAGTGCTAATACCATTTCCAAGAATAAATGTTGTTTTATTATCTTTTACTGAATTCTGACAATTTGTTTCCTCTACATCTGTAGCTGTAATCCTATATCCAGCCGGAACACCCTCTGATACAACATAGGTTCCTCTTGAAAGGTTGCTCAGTTTTTCTTTATCTGCAGCGGAAACCGTTCCTGTATCGGAGTTTGCTGGAACAGTAACAGTAAATGGACTGCCCTCAATTGCTTCAGCTTTACCCTTCTCAGTTTTTGTTACCTTAAACTGGAATGTTCGAGATTCAGAGGATTTTTCATTTACCTTCTTGATAATATCAATCTGACCGGAAATCACATGGATTTTGTAGATTCCATAA
This sequence comes from Blautia sp. NSJ-140, assembly GCF_022868965.1. NCBI lineage: Bacteria > Bacillati > Bacillota > Clostridia > Lachnospirales > Lachnospiraceae > Blautia > Blautia sp. NSJ-140. The sequence goes on from NZ_JALIFS010000012.1 coordinate 60,816, forward strand.
GGATTGTTATTATTTATTGCTTCCTGAATATTATCCTCTCCACCAGCAACATTATTACCTGTATTTTCCTTACTTTGCTTCGATGGAGCTCCGGCATCATACGTTACTTTAAGGTAGTAGTTTGTGTCCGCTGTTGGCTGTTTATCTGAATCACTTAATCGACTCAAATCATATACAGGATTTCCCTTTGTATCTGTTGCAACCGGCTGCGTACACTCCGGATTCTTATACCACTTCAACTGAATCTTACCAATGTCTGCTTTTCCAACCTTACCATCTTTATACGATGTTACCTCACTCGCATTAAATAACTCATTCCGAATTGCTTCATTTGTCGGAATCTCATCACCCTTGTAAATGGTAATTTCTTTATCGTTGATAAAAATCTTGGCATTTACATTAACCTTCGGCTGTGGCAAATAAATCTTCTCATTACCAAACGTAATATTGGATCCATCCCTCACATTGGTTGTAACATCATTTCCACCAATATAAGTATCTTTCGCTTTAATATTAAGAGATTTAGTCCATGGCTCCTTTTTATTCTTGTTTGGGATTGTAACATTCGTCCACTGTACCTGCCAGTTTCCATGAACCAGACTTACCACTCCGCCATTTTCAAGTGTAAGAGTTCCATTTGTAAGCGATTTTTCAGTAATGATATTTCCTTTATCATCAAGAAGATCAAATCTTGGATCAATCGTATCGGTAATGGTCGCATTTGTAATATCAATATCATTAAAGATTGTCTGCTCAAATGTTCTGAACAGTTCACTCAGACCGGCGGCATCATACGCTTCCTTAGCACATTCCGCACTGGATGCGATTCCCGGATAACCATTTGGTTTATCGCCCGCTAGGAATTTCTCAGCCCTCGATGAAAGTGCAAAGCCTATGGTATATATGCTAACTCCATTATCTTTTAACTTCTTTGCTGTAGCTTCTGCTCTATTTTGTGCAGCAGTGCTCCAAGTAGTTCCTTGTGAAATATCGTCAGAATTTCCCGTTGGCTCTCCATCTGTAAATAAAATAACATATTTAGGAAGTGTATCACCCTTTTCAGTTGCCTCAGTTAATTTATCATATGCATTGCTAAGGCCAAAATCAGGATCAGTTCCTCCATCTGCATTTAATCCATTTACTTTCTCAATTAATGTACCCTTATTATTCTCAAGTTCCAATAAATCAGTTGTTGTTCCATGCTCATTCCAACTAAATGTGGCAATTCCAATCTTACTATTTGATGATTTGTCAGCAGTCGAATTTATAAACTGTTTAACGGATTCTTTTAATGCATCGAGTCTTGTCATCTTTGTTGTAAAAATTTCACAATTTTCATACCGACTATCTGATATATCACGCCTTTTTAAACCTACGGAAATATAATATCTATTCTTATATTTCCATATCTGATAATACTCGTTATTATATTTTAAATAATATGTATTACCAGATTCTAAGCTACTTCTTCCTTCTTCTGTATTATCTGCTACTTTTTCATAAATAGCATTACTCATTGAACCAGATACATCCAATACAAGCATTATATCTGCTGCTCCAGTAACTACAGTTGATGAGCTTCTACTCTTGGACTCTGCAGAGATATCAATCTTATACGTTCTGTTCTTCCAGTCTATAACTTGTGCCTTCTTCGAGTATTCCACATCAGATTCGATCAGTTCCTGATGCGTATAGTTTACAATGTGATAATAGCTATCCTTCGAATCTTTCTCAACTGCTGTTTTACCATCAGCCTCATAAAGTGTGGCAACAACAGTACCTGCTTCATCCTTTTCAACTTTTACGATCCAGGTATTTCGATTCTCATAATTATCCGGAACCTTCGTTTCTGTTAAAGTATAAGTTCCTAAAGGAAGATTCTCAAAGTTTATGATTCCATCGTCACCTGACTCTGCTCTATAAGTTTTAGAATTGTCAGCCTGAGAAGTAAGAGTAAATCCTGCTCCGGATAAAGCCGCGCCTTTTGTATTGACTTTTTTGAAATCAAGTTCTGCAACACTGGCAAGTACATTGGTAACCACTACCACTGGTCTACTGTCAACTGTAGCTTCCCTAGAAATAACATTTCCATTCTCATTTGTTGTCTCTTCATCATTGATTAAAACCCGATCATATCTGTCCTTTGATACACCAAGTTCTTGAACCTTATACTTCGTATTTTCCTCAAGTCCAGAGAATTTTGCCTTCTGACCAGGTTTCAACGTAAACACATTATCGTAGGGAACGCCATTTATTTCTTCACGATTGAACTCAACTTCGCTATCATCGCTTAAAGTACCTGCAGTATTTGATGGAACATACTCCCCTTTGTCATCCTGAAGAAGTAACTGAAATTTAAACTCTACATTTGCATACTTCTCCTTATCCGTATTACTCAACTGTTTTTCAACCGTAACCGACTTCTTCGGAACTGTTGGAAGATTGAACTTAAGCTTACAGTTGGAATCACCCTTACCTCTTTCGAGATAATAGAAATTGATTGTATGCGCTGTGTAATCTTTAAAAATACTCTTTCCGCTAACAAAATCTCCTTTTATATTTGCATTTGCATTTGCATCATTAAATAATTTTTTTAAATTTGTATTAATGTTACTACCAACTTTAACTGTACCATCAGCAAAATTAATAGAACCAAGCACTTCATTATGAATACCACCAATATCCAACACCAAAACGCCATCGATGTAAACCCATACATCATCATCTCCAGAAAACTCAAATACCATATTATTACCATTAATTTTTCCGTCTTTTGGCTGAATGAATTTAGCTGACATTGTCATACCAAAATGGAAATCTGGAGATTTTTCTGAAATTTGAGGAATACCCCAGTATTTATCATCACCTAATGTATTGAATGGAAAGAAACTTCCATGTTTCGAACCTTGTTGTAGGTCTATTGGATCTTTACTACTTCCTGGTACCTTATATACAGTAAACTCTTTTGTATTTTTATTAAACTGTGCAAAATTTTTAGTACTATCATATTCATAGTAACCATCTGCATCTTGTTTAAATAAGTAATTTGCATCAGAATAAAACTCCTTGCCCGTACCTTCCTTCGTTGAGAATAAATACGAACTACTCTCTTTATTATCCTTATCTACTATCGGATATGAATCTTGTCCCAATTTCTTTTGCATAATGCCAGTAGAGAGATCAGCTGGCCCTCTATACCTATTATAATCCTCCTTTACTCCATCCTTTCCATTACTAAACTTCAAAGAATGACCTGCATTTATTTCATCAGTATTGTAATTAAACATATTGATAGTAATACCTCTTTTAGCACTATCAACAGTTTCCTCCACACCATAACTACTAGTTGTCTGTACAGAAGTGAAATTATCTGCCAACCATACAACTGAGAAAGTAGAAAAACTCTCTGTTTCAAAGTTTGCACTTTCAATCTCTCCATTGTCGGTTGTACTTACTTCAGCCTGTCCATCGTTGCTCATATTAACAACTTCTGTGACATTACCATTTGCATCCTCCACAAAATGTACCAGAGATACATTCATGTTTTCCTGTGCTGTATCTGTTTCAGCTACATCTTCTGGGATTTCTGCTTCTTTGTAGGCTATAGATACCCTGACACTTCCGTTCTGCGGTTCGATCTTAGTTCCATCGTCATTCAGAAAACTAATATCGTATGCAAGAAAACCTGCTACTGTATAACTCTCATTTTCTGCACCCTCGTGAAGCTGTTTCTCGATATCTGCATACTGGTCAGAACCTTTCTCGATCGGAGTCACAACAAACTGTGCACCTTCCGGAATAACGCCCTTCGCTGCTGTTGCAGTTACAACTACATTACCAACTTCCTGGGAATAAGAAACTTCTTCGCTTTCCTGCACATCCTCAGGCTCTTCTGCCTCATCACTGCTGTCAACAACCTGTGCCATATCACTTCTTATGTAAGCCTCGGTTCCTTCCCAGGAAACCTTGTACCAGGTTGCTCCATCCTCTGCTGTTACGGTATCCAGAAGTGTGAGCTGTGTTCCTGCGTTTACAGTTGCCAGAACCTCTGCCTCGGTAGATGGGCTGACACGAAGATTCGTATCGTCTCCCAGAACCTTGATCAGGCTTGTCTCACCATTCTCATCTGCTGCCGGAACATCCTCCGGGCTCGCAATATCCTCTGCCGGCGCTTCGGTAGGTTCAGCATCCGGATTCTCCGCCGGAGCCTCAGAAGGCTCTGCCTCAGGAGTTACCTCCGGATTCTCTGCTGCCGGTGTCTCAGCTGCATCCTGCTCAGGCTCGTCCGAAATATCCACTCCGTCCGTAAGCTCCTCTGATGCGATAGACACCTCGTCCTCATTACCGGAAACAGCTTCCGCCTCGACATCTGCTGTCTCAGGAGAATCCCACATAACGGCAAAAACAGCTGCGTTGCCAGTCTCAACCTGAAGTGTCTGGATCTGTTTGCTCTCGTTGACATTCAGAACCTTCAGATCCTCGTTGGCCTGTAAGGTGTTAACATCAGTATCACCGGTACTGCTGTTATAATGAAGCTTCTCAACGGTTACACTCGTGCTGGCTGCATCGGTAAGCTCCGGTGCTGCCGGTGTCTTGTACTCAAAAGTTACTCTGACTCTGCCGTTCGGCTCGACTCTGTTTCCATCGCCATCAGCAAAATACACATCATACGCAAAAAAACCTCTCAGGCTGCTGCCCTTGTCTGTAGCTGCTGCTGAAAGCTTCTGAGAAACTGTATCATAAGATACGGATGAATTCTCGTTTACGCTGTCAGCCTTCAATGCTGTATTCTGCGGAAGAGCTCCGTCCTCCAGTGCCTCTGCTGTTACTTTAACAGAATCATTCTCATATGTAAGCGTCGATTGCTGCGCCTGTTCCGTTTCCTCCTGGTCAGCGCTGCTTACATCCGGTGTCGATTCTTCGGCCGCTGGTTCAGATGTAAATTCGCCATCTGTAAATATATCCTCCGTTCCATCTCCGAACGCCTCACTCGCGGAGATCGTATATGCACTCGGCATACAGGATACCATCAACGCCAAAGCCACCATAAATGCCAGGAGTTTTCTGATCTTATTATTCCTTAATTTTTTCATACCTTTCCCGCTTTCCTGTGTGTGTGCATTAACGTGTACTGTATTTCTTATTACTTTACTTCTGTTTATATTCCTTTCTCTTAAAAAAGCTTCATGTTTTTAGCCGGTGAGTAAACAGGTTACACCTTTACAATATTTTACCCCTTATGTGATTGTAGTGTCAATATACCAGACATTTTTGGTAAGGATACTGACATTATCAGATGCTATCGAAAATCAGCCTTCAACTCCTCCTTCTTAACTTACTCGTTCACTGGTTCTTTTCGCCTGATTTTTCAATAAAATCTGACTATTCGTGGTATTTATTATACAACACTAATAGTTGTTTTGTAAGGCACTTTTTTTCATAAAAAAGTGCCTCTGTCACTATTTTAACATGAATTTCTTCAGCTCATCCCGCTTCTTGACATTCAGCTTGCAAAAGATATCCGTAAGGTAATGCTTGACAGTATTAATGGAAATCCCCAAATGCTCTCCTATCTCCTTATTGCTCCATCCCCCACTTGCCAGCATGGCAATAGAAAACTCCATCGTCGACAGCTCCCCCGTAACCTTTCTTCGGTTTTCCGGATTATGAAGCGCCATCCAGCCCCTGCTGAAAGAAATCACCCCTTTCGTGATACGCTGATACGCCTCCGGATCCCGATTCCGAATACAAGCCTCGACCAGCCCCCGCAAAAGCCCATGATGCTCAATAAAAGGCTCCAGAAACCCATCCATCTTCGCCAGCTCCCAGCTCCGGAGCATCTCCTCCTGCGCCTCCTGCTTATGCTTTCGGTTTATCGCACACACCGCCATCATACAGTGATATACGTCATACTGATCGGATACGGCCTCTCCGCCATAAACAAAGCAGCCTTACCCATCCCATAAGCACTCCATATCTCCCCGTTAAGATAAGTATGGTGAGCCATCACATACGTTGCAAAAAGCCTCAGCCCCTCAGGAAGCATCCTGCTGTACTCCCCAAAAGCAGGCATCCCATCCGTAGGCAGATGAAGCAAAACCGCCCCCACATACCCCGCCAGAAGACAGGACGCATAAACATCCGCAGGAACCTTTTTCTTCATAGCCAGCTTCAAACAGGACTGGATTCCCTCCATCCCCCGCTTAGCCGCCGCCACATTCCCCAGCGTCAGATTAGAATACCCATACAAAATACACGCCGAAAGCCGCAGCTCAATAACCCTGCTGGACAGATACCCCCTCGTGATCTCACAACACTCCTCAGCCCGCCCCGTAAAATAAAAAAGCTCAGCCCGCGCAATATTCCTCAAATCCACATCCACAAACCCCTCAACAACCTCCCGAGCCCTCCCAGGCTCAAAAGACGAATTCAAAAGCGGCAAAACCATATAATCACACAAACAACCCACTCCCCTTCCAAAACCCAGGCAGCCCCCAAAAAGACCACCCTCAAAACCAGAACAACACAAACCTCCAAAGCCCTTCACCCAAGCCACATCAACACACATCCGAAGCCCATCTCTCAAGTCCCACATCAGCACACATCCGAAGCTCTTCTCTCAACCCTCATCAGCATACATCCGAAGCTCTTCTCTCAAGCCACATCAGCATACATCCGAAGCTCTTCTCTCAAGCCACATCAGCGTACATCCGAAGCTCATCTCTCAAGCCACATCAGCATACATCCGAAGCTCTTCTCTCAAGTCACATCAGCACACATCCGAAGCTCATCTCTCAAGTCCCACAAAACAGTCACCAAAACTCCGGATATCAATCAACCAGTCAATCAGTCAACCAATCAGACCAACCATCTTTTCCATAATTATAATCCAAAATACTCCAAAAATAAATTTAAATATTACACAAAAACACCACACCCTATCCAAAACAGCCTCTATCCCCAATCCCCTCACGACAAACCGCAAAAAAACTCACCCCACCCACATCCAGCGCAGCGCCGATGCCACACCACCTCCCGGCACATCACAAGGAAACTCAGCCCCTGCAGCCATCCAGCGCAGCGTTGATGGCCCACCACCCTCCCGTCAGACCACCACACCTCACACCTCAAAAACCAGAACGGACAGACTGCCAGCGGGACGGCTGCATGGTCGGGACCCGGTGCGTCGGAGTAAGCCGCTGGTCATACTTGGCGCCTGGGGCTTCTGACGGGAAGGTACTCTGCGGCCACAAGCCGCAGAGTAAGCCCCATCTGTCTGAGCCAGGTACGCATCAGCGTACATGGCGAGTTATGGGGCGCCCTGCACGGCAGAAGACTCAGACGCTTAGTATGACCCGGCGAAACGACCACACCAGGCACGACCATGCAGCCGCCTCGCTGGCAGACTGTCCGTTCGTCCCTCCCTCCATTCATCCCTCCCCACCCACACAAAAAAAAGAGCCCCCAGGCCCAAACACCCGGGAACTCTCCCAAAAACAACATCATCTCCCCCTCCGCAGCTTCCTCAACTCCCTCTCCAACCGATCCGCACGCGCCTTCTCCCTCAATGTATTCGCCCTCTCTTCACTCCGACCCTGTTCAATCCCTTGACTGATTCCTTGGCTGATTCCTTGACTAATTCCCTGTTCAATTCCCTTATTAATCCACATCTGCTCAATCTCAAAACTCTTCATATACGCCACCGTAACCTTTCCATCATCTTTAACAACCCTGACCATCTCCAGCAACTCCCTCAAAACATCATTTACCGCATTCACCTCCCTGGTATCCTCCAAAAAATGAAGCAGCGCCACCAGCTCCTCAGGCACACCCGCACCATCCCCCTTCGTATTCAAAAAAACCGTCCTCAGCCCATCATCATACTCCATCTCCGGAATCTCCTCACACATATTCCGGATCGTATACACCATCCTACCCCGATCAAACGGATCATACGAACAGACAAAAATAACAAAAACCCTCTTAAGCTTCCCGAAACCCTCACCCTTCTTCAAACATCGGCTGTCGATGATCGCATGGTAAAACCGCACCCGCTTCGGCAGATCCTTCAGACTCACAACATCACCATTATTATCCGGCTCAATATCAAAAACAGAAGGATCTGCCAAAACATCCATCAGCTCCTCCTCAGCCAAAACATCAAGCCGCGCCCCGCGAAAACCCTCATCCCGGCCACCAAAAGCCCTCTGCGCAACAACCCGCAGCCTCCCGATCTCACGCCCCAGCACCACCTGCAGCAGCAACCTGCAAAACCTCTCACCAATACCAGGAAACGTCATCACCGCATTAAACAAAAAATCATCCAGAAGATTCATATCCTCAAGCCGCTTCCTCTGCATAAGACTCCTCCTTTCACTATGATGGCAAAAGAAAAAACCTCACACAACCAACCGGCTCCTCCCCGCCATATTTATACAACCAACCATATGGGGATCAGATAGCCGAACGGCCCAGAATGTTCCCAGATATGTATCTTCAGTATAACCACCCCACCATCAAAAGTCAACAAAAACCCTTCGACAAAAACCGCCAATCCACCACTACATCCACCACAGCGCCGACGCCATACACCCTCCCAGCACACCACAAGAAAACTCAACCCCCGCAACCATCCAGCGCAGCGCTGATGGCCCACCACCTCCCGGCAAACCACAAGGAAACTCAGCCTTTGCAGCCATCCAGCGCAGCGCTGATGGCTCACTCCCTTCCGGCAAACCACCACACCTCACACCCCCAAAAAACAGAACGGACAGACTGCCAGCGGGACGGCTGCATGGTCGTGCCCCGGTGCATCGGAGTAAGCCGCTGGTCATACTTGGCGCCTGAGGCTTCTGACGGGAAGGTACTCTGCGGCCACAAGCCGCAGAGTAAGCCCCATCTGTCTGAGCCAGGTACGCATCAGCGTACATGGCGAGTTATGGGGCGCCCTGCACGGCAGAAGACTCAGACGCTTAGTATGACCCGGCGAAACGACCGCACCAGGCACGACCATGCAGCCGCCCCGCTGGCAGACTGACCGTTCGTCCCTCCCTCCATCCATCCCCACCCACACAAAAAAAAGAGCCCCCAGGCACAAACACCCAGGAACTCTCCCCAAAACGCAAAACTCAAATTTCCAATTATCATCAATCGCTACCAGTCATTACCAGTTGTCACCAACCATCACCCAACACGCAGCCGAAACTTCTGAATCTCCTTCTCACTGGAAACCCTCTCAATCTCAGCCCCAAGACTCCTGAGCTTCTCCTCAAAATTCTCATACCCACGCTGGATATAAACAATATCATCAACAACCGTAACACCCTCAGCAGCCAGCCCCGCAATAACAAGCGCAGCCCCCGCACGAAGATCCGGCGCACTCACACGCGCCCCCGTAAGCTTCCTCACACCATCAATAATAGCAGAGTTCCCCTCCACCTTAATATTGGCACCCATCCGTGAAAGCTCATCCGCATACTTAAACCGGTTCTCAAAAATACTCTCAGTAACAATACTCGTACCCTCAGCCAAAGCCAAAGTAACCGCGATCTGCGGCTGCATATCCGTAGGATAACCAGGATAAGGCAACGTCTTCACATGCGTACGATGAAGCACATGCGGCGCACGGACACGAACCGCATCATCAAACTCCTCAACCTCACACCCGATCTCCTCAAGCTTAGCCGTAGTAGCCTCAAGATGCTTTGGAATAACATTACGAACAGTAACATCACCACGAGTAGCCGCAGCAGCAAACATAAACGTACCAGCCTCGATCTGGTCCGGAATGATCGAATACTCCGTACGATGAAGCGTCTCAACACCACGGATACGGATCACATCCGTACCGGCACCCTTGATATTCGCCCCCATACTGTTCAGGAAATTCGCCACATCAACAACATGCGGCTCCCTCGCAGCATTCTCAATGATCGTACGACCAGCCGCCATAGAAGCAGCCATCATGATATTAATAGTAGCACCAACAGAAACCACATCTAGGAAAATATGGCTTCCATGCAGATTCTCCGCCTTGGCAACAATAGCACCATGACAGATATCAACATCCGCACCAAGAGCACGGAAACCCTTCAGATGCTGGTCGATCGGCCTGCTGCCGATATTACATCCACCCGGAAGCGGAACCTCCGCATGCTTATACTTACCAAGCAAAGCACCCAGAAGATAATAAGAAGCACGGATCTTCTTGATAAACTCATAATCCACGCTGAGATTGCCGATAGTAGAACCGTTGATCTTTACAGTAGACTTATCAATACGCTCAACCTGAGCCCCGATCTCGGAGATCGCCTCAAGCAGAACATTGATGTCCCTTACATCTGGCAGATTCTCGATCAATATAGTTTCATCAGTCATAATGGCTGCTGACAATATCGCAAGCGCCGCATTCTTCGCACCCGCAATATCCACTTCTCCAACCAGAGGATTGCCGCCTTTAATCACATACTGTTCCATAACACACCTCTATTATTTACTCCTCTATGAGCAGAAACTTTCTCTGAATTTACTGCAGGAACAACCGTTCCGCAATACCGTTTTTTAGGTCAGTTGTATATTATAACACATATTTCAGATTTGTAAACAATTTATGACGAAAACCTGTCACAACCCATGACCCGAAACACTCCAGCAAACCGTTTCCACAATCCAACAGTTACGCCTTATCTCCCCTGTTCTTCAATGCCTCAAGCACAACCTGGAGACTCCCCTCCAGATCCTTATCCTCTTCATCCACCACAATATCCGCATATTTCTCATACAAAGGAACACGCTCATCATAAAGACTCGCCAGCGTCTGTCCCTCCTTGAGCACGACTCCACGTCCCTTAAGATTACCAAGACGCCTGGAAAGAAGCTCCAGCGAGATCTTAAGATACACCACAACACCCTCAGACTTCAGATGCTGCATAGCCTCATCGCAGTAAACCACACTTCCACCGGTAGCGATCACCGTATTCTCCACCTGGATCGAAGCATTCACACGATTCTCGATCGCCTTGAAGCCTTCCGTCCCCTCATCCGCGATGATCTCACTCAGAGTCCTTTTCTCCGCCTTCTGGATCAGAAGATCTGAGTCAATAAACTGGTAACCAAGTACCTTCGCAAGTACGACACCGATGCTGCTCTTCCCCGCACCAGGCATCCCTATCAGTGTAATATTATTCATACTGTACCCTTTCATTTTAGCATAACAGCTGCCAAATCTCAACAAACGCTACGGCTCCGCAGAACCTACCGTTTCTCTCTCCCTGCCTTTCCCGACATCTTTAACTTCCCTGACGTCCCTGGCTTTCCCGACGTCTTTAACTTCCCTGACATCCCTGGCTTTCCCGACGTCTTTAACTTTCCTGACATCCCTGGCTTTCCCGACGTCTTTAACTTCCCTGACATCCCTGACTTTCCGGCCTTCTCTGCCTTCTCCGATTTCTGCTGCTTCTTCTTTACGCTATAGCCAAAGGTTCCCACTTTCCGGCCACCCGCCAGATACTCCCCATGGGAATAGACCAGAAGACCTGCATCATTGAGACAAAACCTGTTATTTTTATCCATATAAGCTTCATCCGCATGGACCGCAAGCACATCAGCAAGAAACATGTCATGAGACCCCAGCTCCTTCACCTCACGCACCCTGCACTCAATTGAAACCGGAGCCTCTCCGATCATCGGTGCAGAAACAAACTGCGCTTTCTCTTTCGTAAGGTTCAGCTTCCGGAACTTGTCCACATCACGTCCCGAACGGACCCCGCAGAAATCCGTTGCAAACGCCAGCTCCTCCGTTGTCAGATTGATCACAAATTCACCCGTTTTCCGGATCATATCATAGGAATAACGGGAAGGTCGGACAGAAATATAAGCCATCGCCGGATTGGTACACACCGTACCCGTCCACGCAACCGTTATGATATTATCGTTCCCCTCACCATCGGTAACACTCACCATTACAGCCGGCAGCGGATAGATCATGTTCCCCGGCTTCCATAACTGTTTCGCCATTTTCCGTCACCTCTTATGCATAATCGCTGTTCATCATCTGAGCAGCCTCCATCATAGCCGGGATCAGCTGCTTCTTTCTGGAAACCACACCCGGCAGACTGAAGGTATCTCCATCCGGTTTCCGCTCAAAAGCGATCTCCGCCATCTGCTGGCTGCCCTCCCCGTAAAACAGAAGCTCTGTAGACTCCTCCAGGATATTCGTCAGCATAAAATAAACTCTCGTGATATCATGACGGCCACACTCACTCACCATAAACGGCATCAGCTTCTCCTTGATCTCCTTAAGCTCCTCGCTGTCCATGGAACTGATCTGACCAACACCAAAGGAAACATTACCCTCACCGATAAACTTCTTGTAATCCTGGTAAAAAATCTCCTCCGGAGACTTATCCTTCAGATTACTTCCCGCAGAAAACATCTCCCGGGCAAACTCCTCGATCTTGATCCCCGCGATCAGCGCAAGAGCACTGGCAGCGATCTTATCCGTCTGCGTACAGGTCGGTGAACGAAACATCAATGTATCCGAAATGATAGCCGCACAGAGAAGCCCCGCGATCTTTTCCGGGATCTCCAGTCTCTGCTCTCCGTAGATCTCATAAAGGATCGTGCCCGTACATCCCACCGGCTCATTACGAAAAGCAACCGGCGTCATGGTCTGCAAGGTACCCAGCTTATGATGATCAATGATCTCAAGTATCTCCGCCTTCTCGATATTATCAACAGCCTGATCCACCTCATTATGATCCACAAGAACCACTTTCTTTTTATGCATATCCAGAAAATTACGTCTGGAGATCGTACCGATACACTTACCATGAGGATTGATCACCGGAAACGCTCTGTGACGGTTTTTGATCATAACATCCTGGATATCATCCGTAAAATCCTCGGTATTAAACGTAACCATGTTATCCCGCTTCATAACAAAGCTGACCGGAATACTCTGGTTGATCAGACGCGCAATATTAAACGTATCATATGGAGACCGGATGATCACGATATTCTTCTCATGAGCAAGCTTCACAACCTTCTCGGAAACCACGATATTCAGCCCCACGATGATACAGCTTACATTCTGGCTGATCGCCTGAAGATGATCCTCCTCACGGTCACCCATGATGATCATATCATTCTCCTCAACGTAGCCCTCCAGCATCTTCGGGTTGGCAGTACCGACAAGCACACGCCCCTTCACAAAATATCCGTGCCCGTTACCTTCCACCACTTCACCGCCAACAGTCTCGGCAATTCTCCGATACTGCGTCCTCGCGTTGGAAAGAAGATAACTGTCTGTAGTATCCATATAGGTCTTTGCTATATCACCAATAGTCACAAGCCCCTCCAGACACCCATCCTTATCCCGGATTGGAAGAGAAACGATCCCGTTCTCCTGCATCAGATCCCAGGTATTCTTCAGCGACATACTCTTATCCGCCTGCGGACTGGTCCGAATATCCATATCCTTGACCTGAGTACCGATATTTCCCAGATAAGCCGGCGGCTGTACGCCAAAACGGTTCAGCACATACCTGGTCTCCTCATTGATCTGCCCCGCTCTCTTCGGGATATATTTTTTATTCTGCGTAGTTCTGTTTTTAATATCCGCATAAGCAATAGCCGAACAGATGGAATCCGTATCCGGATTCTTATGTCCGATTACAAATATTCTCTCCGGTTTTTTCATACACATCCATCCTTTTTCATCCAAAATAATTATAATTTAATATTTGCAAACAAAGCACCCAGGGAAGTAGTAGCCTCTTCCCCCGACTCCGGAAGCTCAAAAGACTCCTCCTCAACCTCCTTAGCCATCAGATCCGATGCCTCTTTAATACTCAGGCTCAGCTTACCATCCTTGATCGCGATAACCTTCACCTTAACCTTATCCCCAACATTCAAAACCTCAGAAGGCTTCCTGATCCTCTTCTCACAGATCTGAGAAATATGCACCAGCCCGGAAACCCCGTTCCCAAGATCCACAAAAGCACCATACGGCTGCAAACTCTCAACCGTACCCTCAGTCACAAAACCAACCTGGATATTGGAAATCTTATTCCGTCTCTCCACCTCAGCCCTCTCACGAAGAATCTCCCTGGCCGAAAGCACCAGCCTCTTCTTCGCCTTATCAGCCTCGATAACCCGCACCTGGATCGGCTTATTCAGAAACACCTCAGTATCCTCAACAAACTCCAGATCAAGCCTGGATGCCGGAATAAACCCACGGACACCCTCAACATAAGCAATGGCACCCCCGTTAACGATCCCCTTCACAACAACATCCAGCACCTCACCCGAATCCTGAAGCTCCTTCAGCCTGTCCCAGGCAAGCACATCCGCAGCGTCCGCTCTGGAAAGAAGAATATTCCCCTGACCATCATCCCTACGAAGAACCATCGCCTGAACCTCATCCCCCGGCTGAACAGCCTCTTTAATATTAAACCCCGGCACCCGGGAAAACTCCTCCACCGGAATAAAACCCTCGGCATAAAACTTAAGGTCAAGAACAACCCCCGACTCATCCACACTCACAACAGTCCCTGAGATAATATCACCCTCATCGATCCTCTTAAAAGAAGCCTCCAGCTCCCTCTCAAAATCCTTCATAGACTCCGCCATATCCAGACCTCCCATTCAAACAAAAAACCAACCACCGCCGCCCCCAAAACAGCCGACAGCACTATAATCCTAATCATTATAGCATGCACACCCCACCCGCGCTATATTTTTTTCCACAAGCCCCAGACCTCACAGGCATCCAGCACGCGCCGATGCCACACATACATCACTCACCTCCAGCACACCACCGACACCACACACACCTCACAGGCATCCAGCGCAGCGCCGATGCCACACATCCCCCCGTCAGACCACAAGGAAACTCAGCCCTTGCAGCCATCCAGCGCAGCGCTGATGGCCCACCACCTCCCGTCAGACCACTCAATCCCCACACAACCAAAAAAATCCCTCACTCAAAACATCCCCTCAGCAGAAAATACTCCCCTCAATACTACAAATATCCCTAACAAAGGATACAGTTTATACATCCAACATAAATTACCCACACAAGCACCACACAAACTTATCACTCCCATAACCAACGCACAGGACGGACTGCCGGAGGGGCGGCTGCATGGTCGGGACCCGGTGCGTCGGAGTAAGCCGCTGGTCATACTTAGCGCCTGAGGCTTCTGACGGGAAGGTACTCTGCGGCCACAAGCCGCAGAGTAAGCCCCATCTGTCTGAGCCAGGTACGCATCAGCGTACATGGCGAGTTATGGGGCGCCCTGCACGGCAGAAGACTCAGACGCTTAGTATGACCCGGCGAAACGACCGCACCAGGCACGACCATGCAGCCGCCCCTCCGGCAGTCCGTCCGTCCCTCCCCACCCATAAAAAAAAGAGCCCCAAAAAGGCCCAAAAACGAGGAGTGCCCCGGTAGTGGCTTACCGGGGCGATTATTATGAAAAAAATTGTATGTGTAATGATACAGATACACACCATTACAGCGTCTTTCGTAACGTTCTTTCGAACTATCCCTATACTACCAGACAAATATGAACAAACAATGAACATCCCGTAAACAATTAGCGCATTTGCACAATTTTTTCCAAAACAACCTCCAACATTTTATAAAAACACCACATTCACAAACAAAACCAAAGTCCTAAATATTGTACATATTGTACATCTCACACAAACAAACCAACAACAACCCCAACAAAAGAGCCACAACCCTCACCCTCTAACTCAAACTCCATCTAAAACATCATCAAAAACACCATCCAAGGAACCAGCCATCACCGCCCATCACCGCCGTGAAAGCATTCCCTTAATAAACTCAATCGCCTTCTCAAAAATATTCTTCACATCAGACTTCGTAACACCCATATCCTTCAAAGTACTATAAGCATCACTCACATACCCCTTGATCTGATCATCACTCATCTCGATTCCACGGAACTTACTGATAATATTGACCAGAGAACTCTTATCATCCTCATTAAGACTCACCCCAAAATGATCCGCAGCCTCATCGATCCCCTGAGAAATCTCATCATCCGTGATCTGGTTAGAATCAAAAAGTCCCTTCACATAAACAATGATATCCCCAACCTTATCCGGGTCAGAAGCAAGAGACCCAACCTCATTATCCTTCAGGATCTCCTCCGCCTGACTCATAACAGAACCGGAATCAGACGCCATAACCATCATCGGAGATGTACATGAAATAACACCCGCAACAATCAAAGCTGTAAACTTGTTCAATCTTCTCATAATATTCAACCTCCATACGGGCACCAGCCCTTATCAAAAAATTTCCATCAGCCTCATCGACTTCACATTGCCATTTACGGCCCTTTATTACCTTTTACTATCTTTTACTTTTTATTACCTCTTTAACGCCCCTCAGTATACCACACACCCCCACCCCTCTGTAAACCGTAATTTTCCCCAATCCCATCCATACCATTCAGACTATATACATATCGTCAAAAATATATTCACAATATTTTCATATTTTAAACAAACTTTCCTAACATCTCGTCAGTAAAATAGAAAATGTAAATTTTTCATTACTTACTTATGTCTGACACCTCAGACATAACCTCCTTTCTATGACGATATATAGATCCGGACAGGAAACCTCTCCAACATTCCCGTCCGGAAACGCAAAAAGAACCCGGAACAGCTGCCCGGGCTCTTTTTGCGTTTATCATATATTAATTTTTCTCATCATAAATACAGTTGGCAAGCATCGCAAACTGCTCCAGTGTCAGCGCCTCACCCCTGATATTCAGCGGAAGGTTACACCTGTTGAACACATCCTCGATCTCCTCCTTACTCAGGGAAAAATCTCCGGAATTTCTGATACCGTTCACAAGCGTCTTTCTCCTCTGGTTAAAAGATGCACGGATCAGACGGAACATAAGCCCCTCATCCTTCACATCCACCGGCGGCTTCTCATAACGCGTCAGCTTGATCACCGCACTTCCGACCTTCGGCCGCGGCATAAAACAGTTCGGCGGTACATTCGCAACGATCTCCGGCTTCGCATAATACTGCACAGCCAGGGAAAGCGCACCGTAATCCTTGGTACCGGGACCAACCTGCATACGGTCTGCAACCTCCTTCTGCACCATGACAGTGATCGAATCCACAGGAACATTCTTCTCAAAAAGCCCCATGATGATCGGAGTCGTAATGTAATACGGCAGATTCGCAACCACCTTCACAGGCTTACCGCCGTTTTTCTCATCTGCGATCTTTTTGATATCCGTTTTCAGGATATCGTTATTGATCACGGAAACATTATCCCAGTCCTTCAACGTATCCTTAAGGATCGGGATCAGCGAACTGTCAATCTCCACAGCAGCCACCTCTCTGGCAGCCTCCGCAAGATACTGGGTCATAGTTCCGATACCCGGACCGATCTCCAGTATAAAATCATCCTTCGTGATACCCGAAGACTCAATGATCTTTTCCAGAACATGCTCATCGATCAGAAAATTCTGACCAAACCTTTTCTGGAAAACAAAATGATACTTTTGAAGGACTTCAATGGTATATTTCGGGTTACCAAGATAAGGTCTGGCCATATTTTTTACCTCTGCTTTTTCTTATTTTCAGCTGAAATCCTTTTCAAAAAGTACCGTGTAGCCATCACGGTCCACACGCTTCTTGGAACGCTTGAACAATCCGCTCTGAGCTCTCTCCATAGCCTTATCCAGCATGGTCTTCACAGTACCGATGCACATCGGCTGATCCTCCTTCTGGTTGATCCCGATCAGATTATACAGAGCAAGCATGCCCATCTGGTCGATACGGAATCCATTCTCCATGGTATAGACCTTGGCGAAATTAACAAGTTCATCGTTTGTAAATACAGGAATGTTGATCATGGATGTAAACTTCTTCGCAAGCTTCGGATATCTTGCGATCAGCTTACGCATACCAATCTTTTCATCCTCCAGGATCACGATCATTCCCTTTGTGTTTCCGGTCATAGCTTCCTCAAGCTCATCTGCTGTTTCCTGGGAAAGCTGGTTTGCATCCTCGATAACAAGGAAACCGCCGGCAAGCTTGGATACGATCTCCGGAATATCCTTTCCGTTGAGATCATCCGCAAATATATAGGCAACCTTGGAAGCCTCGATATTCAGCTCTTTACAGATTGCCGGGATCAGACTTGAGATCAGTCTCGTCTTACCTGTTTCTCTGCCGCCCATAACGATCACATTTCCGGTCTGGGAGGTCTTGTCTGCTGCGCCCATCTGCACATCGCAGAGTACATCAAGCAGCTGTTCCTTCATTCCGGGAACTGTAACAAAATAGGTGAAAAGCTTCTTCTCTTCCTCTGTGAGCTCTTTCTTTCTGGAAACGATCTTTGTAGGATCCTTCTCCGGATGGATCGTAGCGATAAATTTCTCAAGCTGCTCTTCCTCGCTGAGCTCATCTTCCTCATCGTCCTCTTCCATGGCTTCATCAGAATCATCACCGATGGGACTGCTGATAAAGTCATCCTCGTCATCCTCATCCTGGAAGTTAAAGGCGTCATCACTGTATTCTTCTTCCTCATCAAGAAGATTTTCCTCTTCCGCTGCAGCCACCGGTTCCTCATGATGAAGCTTCGCAGAAGGCTCTGCTGCCGACTTCTGCACCTGCGCCTCAGATTCCAGTGAAGGAATCTCCGGAAGCACATCATCTTCTTCCACCGGCTTCTGTACTCCTGACGGACCATTCAGGAACTCTGCTTCTGCAGCCTGAAGATCCTCCTCAGTAACCGGCTCCTCATCTTCATCAAATACGATATCCGGAATTCTGGTATCGGAAGTCTCCGTTACCTCTTCCTCCTGCTGAGCGGAGATCTGCGCCATGATATCCTCGATATCTGCCGCATCCGGCTCCTCCGGAACAAATTCATCAGCCGCAATATCCAGATCCTCAATACCATCCGGCTCTTCCGTTACGTCGGACTGCTGGACATCCGGAGATTTCTCTTCCTCCGGGATATCGATTCCCTGCTGTGTAGCTGCTGCCAGAATGGTATCCTCCAGGTTAAAGTCTTTATCCTTATCCTTCTCGGACCTGTCACCTACAGATGCCGCAATATCCTCGATACTTCCGAAAATTCCGGACGCATCCGGCATCTCCGCGGAACTGCTTGCATTCTCCGGGTCCACATTGATCATGGACTTCGGGATCTTCAGCTCCGGCATACGGATCGTTGCGGAAAAATCAGGCTTGCCTTCCTCATTGAGCGGAACCCCTGCAGGCTTCTCCTCACTTTCCTCATTTCCGGCAGCCTTCTCCTTCATGATCTCTGCAACACTCTGGGACAAAGACATCTCTGTAGCTTTCTCAGCCTCAGCTTCTTCCGCTTCCTGATAAGCCTCTTCTTCCTCTTTATCCTGCTGTTCCTGAGCCTGCAGCTTCATACTTCCGGATGACAGGTTCTCAACACCTGATGCCAGGGGAATCTCATCCACTTCCTGTCCGGAAAACTCTTCCTGCTCTTCCGAAGGCTCATCACTTCCTTCTGCTGCTTCGATCTCCTCAGAATCTGTAAACTCCTCTGACGGTTCTGCTGCCGCAGCAGTCTCAGCCTCCGGCACTTCAGCCTGTTCCGTCACATCCTCAGAGCCTGTGGAAACCTCTTCCTGCTCTTCATCCTGCGCAGCTTCTTTTTCCTCCATATCCTCTTCCGCGGATTTCTTATGTCCGCCAAAGATATCACGGAATCCCTTGGAAAGCTTCTCCTGGAATGTCTCCGCACTGTTCAGATCCCGCTCATCATCTACCTGGATGGTATCTGTGACCGGTTTTGCCTCCTCATACTCGCCGGATGCTTCCTTGCTCTCCCTGATCTCCTGCGCCTTTTCCGGCGGGATCAGCTTCGGGATAAAACGCTGCTCGTATTTCTCTTTCTCTTCGCCAGTGAGAACACCCATCCGCTGTTTCAGGTCAAGGGCCTTTATCACATAAGTTCCGTCATTGAACCAAAGGATCATCTCATTGCAGAGATCCAGGCACTTCTGCTTGTCTCCTGCCTTGTAATAGAGCTTGGCCAGCTCATAGGACCAGCGCTCCGTAAATTCCTTCTCCTTATATTCCTCAAGAATACGGATCTGCTCATTCAGAGATGCATTCTTCGCTCTGGCGATCTTATATTTCAGTATATACTGGCTGTTATCATTACCTGCCACTTCTCTGTATTCATCAAAGAATTCTGTGGCTTCACTGATCTGTCCCATTTTCAGGGAAACCTCAATCAGACGGTAAAGTATGTTCTTGCCGATCGGCGCTCTGTGGTAGGCAAGAAGAAAAATTTCCTTGCTCTCTTCATAACGCTTGTTGGCCGCGTAGATCTCGCCCACTACACAAAGGGTACGGACGTTTTTCACACGACGCCAGTCAATACTGTCAACAATCTGCATGGCGCCTTTGTAATCCTGGGTCTCGACCAGCTTATTGATCTGTCCCAGCTTAACGCGAAACTCCTCTTTATCCAAAATATTCACCAACTTTCCATAATCAGAATCAGTTTACCATATGCATACGGGCTTGTCAAAACCCTTTAGGCATATAAACATGCCCCTTTACCACCTGAAAAACCCTGTTGATCTTGAACTGATGGCTGACAAAATCATCCAGTCCTGTACAGGTGATCAGAGTCTGTATATCGTGGATGCTTTCCAGCAGATATGTCTGCCTGCTGCTATCCAGCTCTGAAAGAACATCATCCAGCAGAAGCACCGGTGTATCCCGGATCTTTTTCTTCACCAGATAGATCTCCGAAAGCTTCAGAGAAAGAGCTGCAGTCCTCTGCTGCCCCTGGGAACCATACCTCCGGATGTCGATCCCGTTGACTTTTACGCAGAAATCATCTCTGTGCGGTCCCACAGAGGTCAGCTTCATCCGAAGATCCCGCTCCCGGTTCCTGGAAAGCTTATCCTCAAACTCCGCCGCCGTAACACTTGGCTCGTACAGGATCTCCAGCTCCTCGATCCCGCCGGTAAGGCCTTTATGGAGCCCCCTTGCGATCTCGTTAAGCTCCTCCACAAAGGCTTCCCGCTTCCCGATGATCTTCTTTCCGTAATCGACCATCTGCATATCCCAGACATCCAGGGTACTTTTCAGCCCGGGGTTCATATAACAGTCTTTGAGAAGACGGTTTCTCTGGTTCACGATATGGTTGTAGCCGGCCAGCTCCGTGATATAAACACCATCCAGCTGACAAAGCTCCGAATCCAGAAAACGTCTTCTCTCTCCCGGTCCATCCTTGATAATATTAAGATCCTCCGGAGAAAAAAACACCAGATTCACCACCCCCAGCAGCTCCCTTGCCTTGCGGATCGGCAGCCCGTTGATGGCAACTCCCTTTGCTTTGTTTTTCCGGAGGTGCATGTCTATTTTGTATGAAAGCTCGCCCTTCTTCACCATCATTCGGATATGGGATTCCTCATTCTTAAAGCGGATCATCTCCCGGTCCTTGCTTCCCTTGTGGGATTTGCTGGTACCTGCCAGATAAACCGCCTCCAGGATATTGGTCTTTCCCTGGGCATTGTCGCCGTAGAGAATATTGGTGCCCTGATCAAAATTCATCTCCAGCGACTCATAATTCCTGAAATTATTCAGTCTGATGGATTCAATGTACATTCCTTCACCCAATCACATAAATATCTTTTCCATCGTAGGAAATGGTATCTCCAGGATGGATCTTGCGGCCACGGCGGTTCTCCACCTCACCGTTCACCAGTACCAGACCATCATTGATGGCATATTTCGCCTCAACGCCGTCCTCCACAACACCGGCCAGCTTCAGCGCCTGGCCAAGCTTGATAAATTCGTCTTTAATTCTGATCTCCAATTTTTTCTCCTCTTATCTCCGGGGATATTTTCTCCGTCAGATCAATCTTTTCTGATCTCCTGGCGGTATTTAACCGCATCAGGTAAGTCCTCTGCTTCAATCGTGGATATCCGTTTGAAAATCCCCCAATACAAATTTCACCGGAAGGTGGTAATTTAAATACCCCCTTCCAGTAGTTTACACACGAAACACTTCTCAGAACACGATCGCATTCCCATATAAAATCGGTCAAAAACGGTCACTCATTTTAGGTGTACCTGTTTCTGTCAATCCTGATACCAGCCGTCAGGCTGTACGCACCATACGGACACTTACATATCCTGGCTATCGATATCAATTCTGTTCACAGCTTCAAGTATGTGCGTCTCACACGTACACCCGCACTCCCGAAGCTGCCGCGCCACCTCTTGTCCCTTATTTCTTATATACCCAGGTTTTATCTGGCCTGATTCTGGTTGATATTTACAGGAAGGATCAGGTAAGTATAGTTCTCCTCATCGTCACGGATAAAGCACGGGGCCTTCGGATTTACAAGATAGATCGTCACGGTTTCATCATCAATAACACGAAGAGCATCGATCAGGAATTTCGGGTTGAAGCCGATCATGATATCCTTACCCTCTTTTTCAATATCGATCTCCTCATTCATGGAACCCATTGCAGAATCAATGCGCAGCTCCATATCATCATCTGTGATGTTGATGATGATCGGTTTTTTGTCAACCTCACGTACCAGAAGTGTGGCACGGTCGATACAATCCAGGAACTCTTTTTTGTTGATCTTCAGTTTTGTCTCATAATCACTGGAAAGCATCTGGTCAATTCTGAAATATTCTCCCTCGATCAGTCTGGAAACTACCATAGTCTGATCAAATTCAAATAAAATATGGTTTTTTGTGAAGTAAATGCTGACCTGATCATTCACCTCTCCGGAAAGGATCTTGCTGACCTCGCTTAAAGTTTTGCCCGGAACTACCACCTTACGGTCAGAATAATCTTTCTTAAGGGGCATTTTTCGGATAGCGATACGGTGTCCATCCAGAGAAACTACCTTCAGACAGTTATTTTTGATCTCAAAAAGTTCACCGGTCATAAGCTTATTGTTCTCATTTACAGCAATAGAAAAAATAGTCTGGCGGATCATTTCTTTCAGTGTGTACTGAGAGATCGTCAGTGGTTCATCCTTTTCGATCATCGGTAAATAAGCAAAATCTTCTCCTGATTTTCCGGGGATATTGAATTTTGCTTTTTCACAGGTAATGGTTGCTGCATATTTATCATCAGTTTTAATGGTAATATCATTATCCGGAAGTCGTCTGATGATTTCATAGAAGATTTTTGCATCAAGAGCAACTTTACCTTTTTCTTCAATAATACCCTCAACGATAGTTTCAATTCCCAGCTCCATATCGTTGGTGGTAAATTTGATCTGGTTTGTGGTTGCATCCATAAGAATACATTCCAGGATCGGCATTGTGGTTTTTGATGGAACTGCTTTAAGTGCGATACTTACACTTTTTAACAGACTTGATTTGGAGCAGATGATTTTCATAGTGTGTATAACTCCCTTTCTGAACAAATTGTGGTTTTTATAAATATATTTATAGAAAAAATCCGCCGTAACAGCCGTAGGGGGCCAGATTTTGTGAAAAACTCCCGCAGGCCTGATGTTTTCAGGGGTTTTCCGTTGGGATAACTTTGTGTAAAAGTGGTAGTTTCGCATGTGAATAAACCGGGGATAAAATTACCGCCGCGTTTTGGCAAAAAAGTTGTACACATCTCTCCACATACAATCAACACGTTATACACCAGTAATGTGGAAAACTTCCCTAACCTTGTGGATTAATCTTCTTTTTCAATATATCAATGGTATTTTTTAAGTTATCGTCGTTCTGCAATTCGTTTTCGATCTTTTCAATACCGTGCATAACGGTGGTATGGTCACGGTTTCCGAGAGCTTTTCCGATATTTTTCAAAGGTGTGGATATGATCTCACGGCAGAGATACATGGAAACCTGGCGGGGCATGACGATTTTGGAGTTTCGTTTGTTTCCGCTTAAGTCCGCAGGTGTGACTCCGTAATGCTCTGCAACAACGGAGATGATGTATTCCGGTGTGATCACTTTTTTCTCATCCGGAGAAATAATATCCTTCAGTGCCTGCTCTGCCAGCTCCAGAGTTACTTCCTTTTTTTCAAGCTTGGCTCCGGCCATGACCTTGTTGAAGGCACCTTCCAGCTCACGGATATTGGATTTGATATTGGTAGCGATATATTTGATAACATCTTCACTGATGCTGTAGCCGTTCATTTCTTCATTTTTATGAAGGATCGCCATTCGGGTTTCGTAGTCAGGCAGCGTGATATCTGCGATCAGACCCCACTCGAACCGGGAACGGAAGCGCTCTTCCAGGATTTCCATATCCTTTGGTGGTTTATCAGAGGATATGATGATCTGCTTTTTGGCACTGTGAAGACTATTAAATGTATGGAAAAATTCCTCCTGTGTGGATTCTTTTCCTATAATAAACTGAATATCATCGACGAGAAGAACGTCGATATTTCTGTATTTTTCACGGAATTTACTCATTGCCGTGTTATTTCCGTTTCGGATGGTTTCGATCAGCTCGTTGGTAAATTCCTCACTGGTTACATACAAAACACGGCTGTTTTCGTCGTGTTCCAGAATGAAATGAGCGATGGAATGCATAAGATGCGTCTTACCAAGACCGGCTCCGCCATAGATAAACAGTGGATTGTAGGTATCTCCCGGTGATTCGGCAACTGCAAGAGCTGCGGCCTGGGCGAATTTGTTATTACTTCCTACAACGAAGGTGTCGAAGGTGTATTTTGGATTTAAATGCGCCTCTTCGTAACGTGTATCCTGAACCTGTTTATCATAAGAAGTGTTTTTTTCTGTTTTTTTGGGGAGATCTTTTTCCAGAACGAAGCGAACCTCGCATTCTTCCATGCCTGTCAGTACACAGATAGTAACCTGGAGAGGTATTTTGTAGCGTTTACTGATGTAATTGACTCCGATCGCTGCCTGCTCAGAGGGAACAACCACTGTTATCAGCTTTCCGTCAACCTCATAAACTTTCAGCGGCTTGAGCCAGGTATTAAAAGGGACATCAGTCACCTCATATTCAGATTTGACAGTTTGCAGGATCTCCTCCCATTTTTCAATAACAGCGTCCATTTTTTCCTCCCATGAGTATTATAATAACCCCAGTCTGCGACTGGAGATAGATATCCTTTTATATATTACAATGAAAATGGGGTTTTCGCAATGGAAAATCCTTGAGATTTTGGGGAAAAGAATGTGGATAATGTGGGGAAATTACTGTGGATTAGGGTGGATTATTGTGGATAAGAGTCCTGTAGGTTTCCATAAGTCGAGAATTGGTGGAAAATGTGGAAGAATTATGTGTATAAAAAAATCCACCTTAAAAATACCGCAAATAAAGGTTTTTTTTGAAAACGATGTGAACAAACCCTCCGAAAAAGTGGATAGATTTCCGGTCAATCCACAAGTTATCCACAAGTTATCCACAAAATGTGGATAATGTTACGTAAACCATAAGAGCTTTCCACATAAGAGAAAAAAATAAATACCGTAAGGTGGGGGTATTTTACAGAACCCTTGATTTTATCGGGTTTTTTGCAATTTTTACTTGACGAAAAGGAGGTTTATTTATATAATTGAAACGATGTTCTGAATGATAAGTTATTTCATAACAATTAAAAATAGATAAAGGAGGTGCTTTACCTATGAAGATGACATTTCAGCCAAAAAAGAGATCCAGAGCTAAGGTTCACGGCTTCAGAGCTCGCATGAGCACAAAGGGCGGACGTAAAGTATTAGCTGCAAGAAGATTAAAAGGAAGAAAACAGTTATCAGCATAAGCTGCAAGACCGCATTTATGTGGTCTTTTCTTCTATCCGGAGAAATATCCGCGCAGGCGGAATCTAATTAAGGAGGATTCGTTTGATCAGATCAGAGTCCTTAAAGAAAAATCAAGATTTTAAAGTTGTATATCAGAACGGAACATCGTACGCAAATCGGCTTCTGGTGATGTACGTGCTGAAGAATCAGCACATGAAGAATCGTCTGGGAATATCAGTAAGCAAAAAAGTAGGGAACAGTGTGGTTCGCCACAGACTCACCAGATTGATCAGAGAAAGCTATCGTCTCAACGAAACAGATTTTGACAGTAACCTTGATATTGTAGTAGTAGTGAGAGCCGCAGCCAAGGGCAAGAGCTTTCACGAGATCGAGAGTGCTTTTCTGCATCTTGCAAGAAAGCATCATATAACAGGGAACGAACATGATAAAGAAATTTCTGATTAAGATGATAAGGCTCTATCAAAAATATATATCGCCGATGAAGAGAACGAAATGTCCTTATATTCCCACATGTTCTCAATATGGTTTGGAAGCAATCGAAAAATATGGCGCGTTTAAGGGCAGTCTTCTTGCGGCATGGAGGATTCTGCGATGCAATCCTTTTTCCCATGGAGGCTATGACCCTGTGCCATGAATTATTTTGTGACTGTTCAGCCTTTTCCCGGGCAGAGCAGTTACCGGACTTTTACAATTGAATAAGAAGTCTAGGAGGAAATGAATTTGGAACTGTTTTTAGCAACAAAAACCGGAACTCCTATTATCGGACAGATCGCGTCTGTGATGGGATGGATCATGGATGGCATATATAAGATGCTTGACGGCCTGTTCGGAATCCAGAACATTGGTCTTTGTATCATTATCTTCAGTATTCTTATCTTTGCCTTTATGACACCGCTGCAGATCAAGCAGCAGAAATTCTCCAAGTTAAGTGCGATCATGCAGCCCGAGATTCAGAAGATCCAGAAGAAATATCAGGGTAAAAAGGATCAGGACTCCATGATGAAAATGAACGAAGAAACCCAGGCTGTTTATCAGAAATATGGTGTTTCTCCAACCGGTAGCTGTGTACAGTTAGCCATTCAGATGCCTATTCTGTTTGCTCTGTATCAGGTTATCTATCGGATTCCTGCTTACGTTGGAAGTGTAAAGAACATTTTTACTGGTGTAGTTGACAACCTGGTAGCTGTAAACGGATACACAGATATCCTGCAGCAGTTTATCACAGACCATTCCATGACACGAGTACGTCTCGTTATGGACAGTGCCGGAAATGCTACAAGTAACTCTATTGTTGATTTTCTGTATGCACTTTCTCCTTCCCAGTGGAAAGAGCTGGCACAGATGGATCAGTTTTCAGGATTTTCTGATGCGATCGCAAAAGCATCCGGCAATATTTCCAAGATGCAGGGCTTCTGTGGCCTGAATATCGCAGACCAGCCGCTGTATTATATCATGGAATTCTTCAAAAATCATGGTTCTCTGTTACTTGCGATCGTAGCACTTCTGATCCCGGTTCTTGCATGGGCAACTCAGATGCTGAACCTGAAGCTTATGCCACAGGCTGCAACACAGCAGGCAGACGGAAATGATCAGGCCAGCGCAATGGCAAACTCCATGAAAACCATGAACATGGTTATGCCTCTGATGTCTGCATTCTTCTGTTTCACATTCCCGGTTGGTCTTGGTATCTACTGGATCGCCAGTGCTGTCGTTCGAAGTGCCCAGCAGTTTGCGATCAATCGTCATCTTGATAAGATGAACATTGATGATCTGGTTAATGAGAATATGAAGAAGATCGAAGCGAAGCGTGCGAAGGAAGGACTTCCGCCGCAGAAGATCACCAATCAGGCTCATCAGTCCGCCAAGAATATCAATAAACCTGTGATCAATAAGGGTAACAGCGGAAACAACGGTGCTTCAGACAGAGCACAGAAGGTTGATACTGCTTATGAGAAGGCAAGAAGTGCAAAACCGGGCAGCATCACAGCCAAAGCAAATCTCGTAAGAGACTTTGATGAGAGAAATAAGAAGAAATAATCAGGAACGGAGGGGTTCGTAATGGAGGATTACATTCAGTTTTCAGCAAAAACAAAGAATGAAGCTATCACAAAAGCGTGTCTTGAGCTTGGAACTTCCAGTGACCAGCTTGATATTCAGGTTATCAGTGAAGGCAGCTCCGGATTCTTCGGAATCGGCAGCAAACCTGCCGTGATCAAAGTTCGCAGAATCGAGCCAGTTTCTGATATGCAGGAGATCGATGAACTGGTAGAGTCCGTGAAACTGGACGCTATCAAAGAAGAGAAGAAATTAGAAAAGCCTTTTACTCCGGATGTAAAGAAAGAATCTGCACCGAAAGCAGCTCCTGCAGAGGAGAAGAAGCCGGTGAAGAAAGAAGCTATACAGGTGGAGAAGGCATCCGAAGAAGCACCTGCAAAGGCAGCAGCACCAAAGGAAAGACCTGCAAGGGATTTCCAGGGCAAAGCAAAGCCTGCACGTGAGAAACAGCCAAGAGCTCCAAAGGAGCGTCAGCCGAAGGAAACACGTGAGAGAGCACCGAAGCAGGGCAGACCGGTAGAGATCCTCAGCGATCCGGAGAAGATCAGAGAGGTTGAGGAGAGAGCAGTCGTATTTCTTCGTGACGTATTCGGCTCCATGGATCTTGGAGAAGTGGAGATCACATCGAAATATAACACTGCAGACGGTTCTCTGGATGTGGATTTTGAAGGTGAGGATATGGGTATCCTCATCGGAAAAAGAGGCCAGACACTGGATTCTCTTCAGTATCTGACAAGCCTTGTGGTAAACAAAGGCGAGTCTACCTACATTCGTGTAAAACTCGATACCGAGGACTACAGACGCCGTCGTAAGGAAACTCTGGAGAACCTTGCAAGAGGAATCGCCTTCAAGGTAAAGAAAACCAGAAAACCGGTAGTTCTGGAACCGATGAATCCGTACGAAAGAAGGATCATCCATGCATCTCTGCAGGGCAACCGCTATGTAGAGACAGTCAGTGAGGGAGAAGAACCTTACAGACATGTAGTAGTAAAACTGAAACGCAATAATTGATGATCCACCGGTAAAGCTGTAAGCCGTATCCCGGAGCGTAAGCTCCGAGGGTACGGCTTTTTTTTAGCAGATATGCTCAGATGTGCAATTCATCTCACCACCTGAAGAGGTGGGAGAATTCTTGCTACATTTGTTAAAAATTATCATTGCAATCTCCGCAACAATTCTTTATAATCATTGAAGAGCAAATAATAAAAGATATTTCTGCAGCGGAAATCCGGAACGCAGAGATTAGAGCGTGTTTGAAAAAGCATTCCCGCAATCTGCACGCCCCACTTTGCGGTATATTTTGCCCGAATTCAGTTGCCGTAGCCCGCTACGGCGCCTTCATCCGGACAAAATCTCCCACAAATTGTGACGCACATCTTGCAGAAAGCCTTTTTCAAACACGCTCTAGCATTATAAATATGGAAACTGACAGAAGATGTTATTCTAGGTGAAAGCGTGAATAACACGTGTTTTTTGCGTGTAAAAAGCTTTTCCGGAGTAACATTTTTGCGTTTAAGCGTTTAACCGGATGCTTTTATCTGCTGGACCAGGATAAACGGTATGGCAGCTATCAGCTGCAGTGTTATATAGCGGATGCTTTTATCCGTTTGATAAAGGAGAATGAAAAATGGAAGAGACAACGATTGCTGCGATTTCCACAGCCATGAGCGCATCGGGAATCGGGATCGTCAGGATCAGTGGCCCGGAGGCTTTTGAGATCGCATCCGGAGTATACCGTTCCAAGGGTGGAAAAAAATCTCTGAAAAACGTCCCAAGCCACACCATTCATTATGGATATATTTATGATAACGAAGAAATGGTAGACGAAGTGCTGGTCATGGCCATGCGCGGACCACGGACATACACA
Source organism: Blautia sp. NSJ-140 (assembly GCF_022868965.1). NCBI lineage: Bacteria > Bacillati > Bacillota > Clostridia > Lachnospirales > Lachnospiraceae > Blautia > Blautia sp. NSJ-140. The sequence continues at coordinate 90,526 of NZ_JALIFS010000012.1, forward strand.
GGAGAAGATACCATAGAAATTGACTGCCACGGCGGCGTTTTAGCCATGAAAAAGGTACTTGAAACTGTGCTGAAAAACGGAGCCATTATTGCCGAGCCGGGAGAATTTACCAAGCGTGCATTTCTCAATGGAAGGATCGATCTTTCCCAGGCGGAGGCCGTTATGGATGTGATACAGTCCAAAAACGAGTACTCATTAAAGAATTCTGTAGGACAATTAAAAGGTTCAGTCCGAAAAACAGTACAACAGATCAGGGAAAAACTACTGTACCATATAGCGTACATCGAATCGGCATTAGATGATCCGGAGCACTATGATCTGACAGGATATTCGGAAGAATTAGAACAGATCGTGGCAGAAGAAAAAGAAAAAATACAGAACCTGTTAAAAACAGCCGGAGACGGAAAGATCATACAGGAAGGTATCCGGACCGTGATCCTGGGCAAGCCGAACGCAGGGAAATCTTCTCTGCTGAACCTGCTTCTGGGAGAAGACAGAGCCATCGTGACCGATATCGCAGGAACCACCAGAGACGTACTGGAAGAGTATATCAACCTGCATGGGATCACATTAAAGATCGCTGACACAGCCGGAATTCGCCAGACAGAAGACATCGTAGAGAAAATCGGCGTATCCAAAGCCAAAGAAATGGCAGCAGACGCAGACCTGATCCTCTATGTCGTAGATTCCTCCGTACCGTTAGATGAAAACGACGAAGAAATCATAAAAATTTTGCAAGAGAAAAAGACGATTGTCCTCTACAGTAAGACAGACCTTGAATCTGCTATAGATATAGAGGATTTAAAGAGCAGAATAAACCAGCCGGTGATCCCAATCTCCGCAAAAGAAGAAACCGGGATCACAGATCTGGAAGAAAAAATCCGGGAAATGTTCTTCAGTGGGGAGATTGACTTCAATGATGAAGTCTACATCACCAATGAACGCCACAGACAGGAGCTTTTAAAAGCACAGGAAAGTCTTTCTCTGGTAGAAAATAGCATAGAAAGCGGAATGCCGGAGGATTTTTATTCCATAGACCTGACAGATGCATACGAAAGTCTGGGACGGATTCTGGGAGAATCACTTGGGGAAGACCTTGTTAATGAGATATTTTCTAAATTTTGTATGGGGAAATAATAAGCGCATAGGCTGCGGAGGCCCCGGCTGTATATGCCGCATAGATTGCGGGGATCTGGCCGTGTATGCCGCATAGATTGCGGAATTCCGGCCGTATAGTCGCATAGACTGCGGAGATCTGGCCGTATATGGCACATGGATTGTGGAATTCCGGCCGTATAACCGCATGGATTGCGAAAGCTCGGCTGTGTATGCCACATGGATTGCGGAACCCCGCAGAGGGTAGGATCACATTGGAATGTGAGAAAACCGCAAAGGGGCGCAAGGCCGCGCCCCTCTGCACACCCCTGGGCCTTTTTTTATATAGTGCAGCGGTTGTGGAATGCTGAAAGATACTAACTTATGCCTGTGTGCTTCTGTATTGGCAATTCAACACTGAGCCGAAATGTGGCAGACGGAAGCAGGAACAACCCCGCAGATGTGCACCGCACATCGAGAACCTCGTTACAGTTCCATCACAACAATCGGCACAACGTTCCGCATCCAACACCGAAGCATATAGACAAAAGTCAACACCGCACCCCACACCACAACCCAAGAACTCAAAACTCCCTCGGCACAACGTTCCACATCCAATACCGAAGCATACAGACAAAAGTCAACACCGTATCACACACCACAACCCAAGAACTCAAAACCCCTTCGGCACAACGTTCCACATCCAATACCGAAGCATACAGACAAAAGTCAACACCGTATCACACACCACAACCCAAGAACTCTTAAAAAAAAGCCCGAGGGGTGTGCAGAGGGGCCGTGGCTTTACGGCCCCTTTGCGGTTTTTCCACAGCTTCCCAAAGCAAAAAAACCAGGCCCTCTGCCAAGAAAATAAAAACAAAACCAAAACCCAATCACACAATAAACAAAGAAAAAGAATAAGAAAAAAAATAAAGGAGAAAAAGCATGAAAAATCTGGAACAGTTTTTCGACATCATAGTAGTAGGCGCCGGCCACGCAGGCTGCGAAGCATCACTGGCATGCGCCCGCTTAGGACTCAACACAGTCATGTTCACAGTCAGCGTAGACAGCATCGCCCTTATGCCCTGCAACCCCAACGTAGGCGGCAGCTCCAAAGGGCATCTCGTCCGCGAGCTGGATGCTCTCGGTGGAGAAATGGGTAAAAATATAGACAAAACCTTCATCCAGTCCAAAATGCTCAACCAGTCCAAAGGTCCTGCAGTCCATTCCCTTCGTGCACAGGCCGATAAACAGGCCTACAGCACACAAATGAGAAAGACACTGGAAAATACAGAGAACTTAACCATCCGCCAGGGCGAAGTGACCGAACTGCTGGTAGAAGACGGGCACATCACCGGTGTAAAAACCTTCTCAGGAGCCACCTACCACGCAAAAGCTGTAGTCCTCTGTACAGGAACCTACCTCAAGGCCCGCTGCATTTACGGTGACGTCAGCAACTATACGGGACCGAACGGCCTTCAGGCAGCCAATTACCTTACGGATTCCCTGAAAAAGCTGGGGATCGAAATGTTCCGTTTCAAAACAGGAACTCCGGCCAGAATCGCCGGAAACACCATTGATTATTCTAAGATGGAAGAGCAGTTCGGAGATGAAAGAGTCGTACCGTTTTCTTTTTCCACAGACCCGGAATCCGTACAGATCGAGCAGAAATCCTGCTGGCTGACCTATACAAATGAAAAAACACACGAGATCATCCGTGCAAATCTGGACAGATCCCCCCTTTATTCCGGAATGATCGAAGGAACCGGACCACGTTACTGTCCGTCTATCGAAGATAAAGTAGTCCGTTTTGCAGATAAAAAACGTCATCAGGTATTTATCGAACCGGAAGGTCTTTACACAAATGAAATGTACATCGGCGGAATGTCCAGCTCCCTGCCGGAGGATGTTCAGTACGAGATGTACCATTCTGTACCAGGTCTGGAGAACGCCAAGATTGTAAAAAATGCCTACGCTATTGAGTATGACTGCATCAATCCGCGCCAGCTCTATCCCACACTGGAATTCAAAAAGATCAAGGGCCTTTTCAGCGGCGGACAGTTTAACGGAAGCTCCGGATATGAGGAAGCAGCCGCTCAGGGCCTCATAGCGGGAATTAATGCGGCTATGGAGGTAAAAGGCCGGGAACAGCTGATTTTGGACCGCTCAGAGGCATATATCGGCGTTCTCATCGATGATCTGGTAACAAAGGAGAACCATGAGCCATACCGAATGATGACAAGCCGTGCTGAGTACCGTCTGCTCCTCCGACAGGACAACGCAGATCTCCGCCTTCGCAAAAAAGGCTGGGAGGTCGGCCTGATCGATGATGAGACATACCATAAATTACAGGAAAAAGAGCGCCGGATCCAGGAAGAGATCGAGAGAGTGGAACATGCAACCGTAGGTGGTTCTGCAGAGGTACAGAGCCTTCTGGAATCTCTGAACAGTACCCTTCTGAAATCCGGAACCACCATTGCAGAGCTGATCCGTCGGCCGGAGCTTAACTATAAGGTGCTTGCACCCATTGATAAAGAAAGACCGGAGCTTCCGGAAGATGTATGTGAGCAGGTAGAGATCAACATCAAATATGATGGCTATATCCGCCGCCAGATGAAGCAGGTAGAGCAGTTTAAGAAACTGGAGCAGAAAAAGCTTCCGGAAGACATTGATTACGAAGATGTAGGAAGCCTCCGCATTGAGGCACGCCAGAAGCTGGAAGCCTACAGACCGGTGTCCATCGGCCAGGCGTCCCGTATCTCCGGTGTATCCCCGGCTGACATTTCCGTGCTTCTTGTATATCTGGAAAGCAGATCCGGACACAAACACTGATAATACAAAGAATAACAGCAACTATTCAGAAGGCAGGCATTTTGGCACGTTTTTTTGCCAAAATCCCGAGACATATAAGGCAAAATGATATCACCGAAGGTGATTTGGAATGCATTTTGACTCGTAACTGTGAGGGTACTGAACAGTTACGAATAACAATAAAACACAGAAAATAAGAGAGGAAGCTGCATGTACAATTTAGAAATCCTGGAAAAAGGCTGCGAGGAGCTTGGGATCGCACTCAATGACACGCAGAAAAACCAGTTTATCCGGTTCTACGAATATCTTGTAGAAAAAAACAAAGTCATGAACCTCACCGGTATCACAGAATTTGACGAGGTTCTCGTGAAACATTTCCTGGACAGCCTCTGCTGCGTCAAGGCTGTAGATATGAACAATGTAAAAACCGTTATGGACATCGGAACCGGTGCCGGATTCCCGGGTGTTCCCCTGAAGATCGCCTTCCCGGAAGTGGAAGCCTGCCTTCTGGACTCCCTCAATAAAAGAGTAAAATTCCTGGAAGAAACCTTTGCACTCCTGGGCCTGGAGGGGATTTCTGCCATTCACGGAAGAGCTGAAGAATATGCAAAAAACAAAGCCTACAGAGAAAAATATGATCTCTGCGTATCCAGAGCAGTATCCGGACTTGCAACCCTGTCTGAATACTGTCTCCCGTATGTAAAAGTCGGAGGGCTTTTTGTCTCCTATAAATCCGGTTCTGTAAAGGAAGAAGCAGAAGCAGCAGAGAAAGCAGTAAAGATCCTTGGTGGAAAGATCAGGGATATTCAGTACTTTGACCTTCCGGGATCTGAGATCGGCCGCTCCCTGGTCATTATCGAGAAGGTAAAGAACACCCCGGGCAAATATCCGAGAAAAGCCGGAACACCGCTCAGAGAGCCACTGGCATAAGATACCTCCTGTCGAACAAAGTCAAAATTTGTCCGACAGGAGATTCTTTTGTCTGGGAGTTTCACAAAATTATCACAAATTTATCCTACTTTTATCACAAATTACTTCTACACTATAATCCGATAGAGATGCCCCTGGATTCCCCCATTCTCTGTTTCATCCAGGGGCATTTTCTATTGGTATTGAAAAGACGCCAGAGTCAAAGGGCTTCAGTTTCAGGATCTTTTGCCTCTGGCATCTTATAAAATGGGAAATCGATAATTAAAAAAGGTATTTCCCTGAGAATAAAAGGAGGAGAGTAAAGTGATCGAAGTAAGTAATCTGGTCAAAAAGTATGGTGATCATACTGCAGTTGACCATCTTTCCTTTCAGATCGAAAAGGGGAAAATTTACGGATTCCTGGGCCCCAACGGTGCAGGAAAATCAACAACTATGAACATGATCACAGGATACATTGCTTCCACAGAAGGAAAAGTGATGATCGATGGTCATGATATTCTGGAGGAACCGGAGGCAGCCAAGAAATGTATCGGCTATCTGCCGGAAATGCCGCCGCTCTATTTTGACATGACTGTTCTTGAGTACATGAAATTTGCGGCTGATCTGAAAAAAATCCCAAAAAAACAAAAAGACAAACAGATAAAAGAAGTCATGGATATGGTAAAGATCACAGACATGAAAGACCGTCTGATCAAAAATCTTTCCAAAGGTTATCGCCAGAGAGTGGGTCTTGCACAGGCAATCCTGGGATATCCGGAGGTGATCATCCTGGATGAGCCGACAGTAGGACTTGACCCGAAGCAGATCATCGAGATCCGTGACCTGATCAAAGGTCTGAAGCAGAAGCACACGGTTATCCTAAGCTCCCATATCCTTTCCGAGGTAAGAGCAGTGTGTGATTATGTTCTGATCATTTCCCATGGAAAGCTGGTAGCCAGCGATACACCGGATAATCTGGAACGTCTGGCAGCAGGCTCCAACAGCCTCCTTATGAAGGTAAAAGGCGAGAAAGACACGATTCGAAAAGCTCTGGAAACGATCGAAGGCGTAACCGGAGTGGAAATGTCCTATGACAGCGATGAGAAATTGTGGAAAACAAAACTTTCCATTCAGGAAAATGTGGATATCCGTGAAAAAGTCTTCTACGCTATGGCAAAAGCGAACTGTCCGATCTACGAGATGCAGGTTAAGAGAGTTTCCCTTGAGGACGTATTCCTTGAACTTACCGAAGGAGAGAAAAAATCCGTCGGAAAACCGGAAAGCTCACAGTGGAAACCGGTAGAAGATATATCATCGGAAGAAGAAAAAACTCAGGAGGAAAAAACTGAGGAACCAGAGAAGGCTTCTGATGAGAAAGAGGGGGATCAGTCATGACAGCGATTTTTAAAAGAGAACTGAAAAGCTATCTGACCTCCATGGTTGGATATCTCTTCATATTTTTTGTCCTGGTGCTGACCGGAATTTATTTTTCCGCATATCAGCTTTCAGGCGGCTATTCAAAATTTGAAACTACTTTAAGCGCACTGACCTTTGTGTTCCTGATCGGTGTGCCGATCCTTTCCATGCGTGTACTTGCAGAAGAGCGCAAGCAGAAAACGGATCAGCTTCTTCTGACCGCACCGGTATCTGTATGGGATATCGTATTTGGAAAATATCTTGCACTGGTAGCTGTGTTTGCCATTCCGGTCGTGATCATGTGCGTTTATCCTCTGATCATGAGTAAGTTCGGAACGATTTCCTATGCTTCCGCATACACCGGGATCCTGGGATTTTTCCTTCTGGGATGTGCGAATCTGGCGATAGGGGTATTTATGTCAGCGCTTACAGAAAGCCAGGTAATTGCAGCAGTACTTACTTTTGTATTCCTGTTCGCTTTCTACATGATGAACGGAATTTCCTCATTCTTTTCACAGACCTCCATGTCAACCGCAGTGGCATTCGGACTTCTGATCGTAGCGATCGCTATCATCATCTATACCATGATCAAGAACATCCTGATTTCTGTAGTGATCGGAGCTGTGGGAGAGATTGTCCTTGTGATCGTATACGTTGTAAAATCCAGTATTTTCCAGGGTGGTATCCAGAAGGTACTGAACGTATTTAACCTGAGTGGACATTATGATAATTTTACAAACGGCGTGTTTGACGTGACAGGAATTGTTTATTTTATTTCTGTTATTGCAATCTGCCTGTTCCTTACCATGCAGTCCATTCAAAAGAGACGCTGGAACTAGGGGGTGAATGGAAATGAAATTCAGTGAGGAATTTAAGAAAAATAAAGGTGAGGCAGCCGCACCGGAGGCAGCAAAGGACTCCGGCAAAAAGAAACATAAACCGGATCCGAAAAAGCTGGTAGGCACCATCAGCAAAAAACATATCAAAAACGGTTCCTACAGCATGGCTATGGCAGCTGTCTTTATCGTGATCGTGGTTGTGATCAATATGATCGTCGGTGCGATCCCATCCAAATATTCACAGCTGGATGTAAGCTCATCCAAGCTTTACACCATTGGTGATGAAACAAAGAAGGTACTGAAGGCACTGGATAAGGATGTTACCATTTATCAGATCGCGGCAAGCGGTTCTGAGGACGACACGATCTCCAATCTGCTTTCACGTTATAAAGATGAGTCCAAGCATATTAAAGTTGAGGTAAAAGACCCGGTTGTAAATCCGAAATTTACATCGGAATATACAACCGATGATCTTGCGTCAAACAGCCTGATCGTAGTCTGCGGCGACAGAAACAAGGTTATCAATTACAACGATATGTATTCTTCTTCAGTAGACTATAATACCTGGCAGCAGACTACTACCGGATTTGATGGAGAAGGACAGATCACAAGTGCGATCGGCTATGTGACATCAGAGGATCTTCCGATCATGTATACCTTATCCGGACATGGAGAAAAAGATCTGGATTCCAGCTTTAAAGAAGATATCCAGAAAGCAAACATTGATATCAAGGAGCTGAACCTTCTCACAGAGGGAAAAGTTCCGGATGATGCAGACTGCCTGATGATCGTATCTCCGACCAGCGATATTTCCGAGGAAGAAAAAACAGAACTCCTGGATTATCTTGAGGCAGGCGGAAAAGCTATGATCTTCTCGGATTATACACAGGATGATCTGCCGAACTTTGATGCGGTTCTTGAAAATTATGGTGTAAAGTGTGCAGAGGGAATCGTATTTGAGGGTGATAATCAGCATTATGGAATGCAAATGCCATATTATCTTGTACCAACAGTCAACAGCACAGATGCAAGCTCTGAGACAGCTTCTGCAGGCTCCTATGTGCTGGCACCGTATGCGCAGGGCATTCAGAAAACAGATGATGTAAGAGATACTGTAACCATCGACAGTATCCTGACAACCTCTGACAAGGCTTACTCCAAAACAAATATGCAGAGCAGCAATATCGAAAAGGAAGACGGAGATGTAGACGGACCGTTTGATCTTGGGGTTGCCATCACAGAGAAACTGGATGATGATAAGGAAACACAGATTGTTTACTACTCCACAGCAAATCTGATGGAGAGCCAGGTGAACCAGATGGTATCCGGCGGAAATGAAAAGCTCCTTCTGGAGTCCTTGAACTGGATGACCAGCACGGACGACAGTAATTCCGTTTCTATTCCATCCAAGAGCCTTGAGTCCACAAGTCTGACAGTAACCGATTATGATGCAGCCTTCTGGAAGATCTGTACCATTGGTCTGATCCCGGGAGTGTTCCTTGTTGCAGGATTCCTGATCTGGCTTAAGAGGAGAAAAGCATAATGAAAAAATCGACCAAACTTGTTTCAGCAGTTGTTGTTCTGGCAGTTCTCGGCGGCGTTTATGTGGGACTGAACACCTATGTATCCAAAGAAGAAAAGGCAGAGAGCAGCAGCGAAGAGGAAAGCAAAACAGAAGTGTTTTCCGTGAAAACGGATGACATTAAATCTCTGGAATTTATCGTAGACAAGAAGGAAGTGACCTTTGAGAAAAAAGATGATTCCTGGGTGAAAAAGGATGAGACTGCTTTTCCTGTAAATCAGACAACTCTGGATTCCGCAGCTTCCGCCATCGAAACGGTGGAAGCGGACAGAGTCCTGGAGGATGTGGAGAATCTTGCGGAATACGGACTGGACTCTCCATCTAACACAGTAACTGTGGATACCGCTGATGGGACAACGAAGCTCAACATCGGAGATGAGAATACGTCTACGAATCAGTATTACATTTCCAGGGCTGATGATGACAGCACGGTATATGTAGTGGCAGCGGACACAGTATCTCCGTTTATGAATTCCCTTTACGATTATGCACAGGGAGAAGATTTCCCGACAATTGATTCTTCCACAGTGAAAAAGGTCCAGGTCAGCGAGGATAAAGATTCCTATGTCTTGGAAGAAAATTCCGACGGAGCTACCTGGGATGTTTCCGGTGACGGAAGCAGCGATAAAGAGTCTGCCGATACAACGGCAGCAGGAAACGTAACCTCCGGACTTGGAAGCTTTGCATTTGACCAGTTTGTAAACTACAATGCAGAGGATCTTTCCCAGTATGGCCTTGATAAGCCCTATGCGACGATTACAGTGGATTATCAGGAAGAGGTGGAGGATGACAGCACAGACAGTACAGAATCCGGGGAAAACGATTCTACGGCCTCTGAGAGCGATTCTGAGAACAGTGACACTACAGACACGGACAGCAGCTCAGAAGATGAAGACAGCAAGACAACCACAGTGGATAAACAGCTTGTCATTTACGTCGGTGATGAGGCAGGAGATGGCAGCAGATATGTAACGGTAGATAATAAACAGATTTATACAATGTCAACAGATACACTGAGTGCAGTTATTGACAAGACGCCGTCAGATCTCTGGTCACTGATCGTCAATTATCTGTCTGTAAAAAATCTGGATCAGCTCCAGGTTACCTACGGTGAAACAACAAATACTGTAAATGTTTCACGTGAAACATCCACAGATGAAGACGGGAATGAGAAAGAAACAACAACTTATCAGCTGGATGGGGAGGAAATAGAAAGTACCACCTTTACCACTTTCTACAACAAGCTGATAAACATGGCAGGACAGAAGAGACTGACAGAGGCTTATACACCGGCTGCAGACCCGGAGATGACCGCTGTATTCACAGACTCTGACAAGAATCAGACAACCGTTACCTTCTACACATATGACACAAACTATTATGCAGCTGTCGTTGGAGACAAGGTATTTCTTGTAAACAAAATGACAGTAAAAGAAATGTTCAATGCATATGAAACCATGGTAAACGGTGAAACAGAGACAGAAGCCACAGCAACACCAACAGCTGAGGCGGAAAAATAAAATATTAAAAAAATAAATAAAAACACCTCGGAGATCCGCAAATAATAAGGTGATCTCCGAATATCCGTTTGATGATCAGATATTCGGAGACCACACAGATCAGGATTTTCCGGGGTGTTTTTATGTTGCTGTTATTTTACGGTCCTTACAGATGAATAAGGTCCGTATATTTTTTTACCGTTTGTGATGCGGTATGCACGGATACGGTATTTGGTTGCGGTGCCTGGCTTTTTATCGGTGTAGGTTGAATTTTTTGTTGCATGTAAGTCTCTTATGTATGCGTAGATTTTATGTTGCAGATAAGTCTCTGTAATTGTCGCAGCTTGATTTGCGTAACTGTGCAGGGATTTACCTGATCAGATCTAAGCAAATGCGGATGCTTTTATCCGCTTGATTTTCTGTAGCTGCTATAATTGTAGCGTGGAGAATTGGTGGAGACAACATAAAAAAACTGTACAGAAGCTCATCTGAGCAACTGTACAGTTTTAATTTTTTCTATATCTAACAGAAGGTTCGGGGGAGCTTCTGTCAGTAACTAAGTATTATGCAAGACCTCTTTCTTCCAGCCAGTCGAAGAGAACAACTTTTTCTGCTTTCTTTCTCTTGGTCATGTGATTGAACTGAAGGATCGTCAGGATCGTGAAGATCACTAACAGTGCAACCATTACAATAATGGAAGTGGTAATGCTCCGGCCACCGCTGATCGTTGCACGGAATGCGTCGACCGTATAAGTAAACGGAACGTATGCATGGATCTTTGCAACGAATGAAGGTGAAACCTCAACCGGATAAGTTCCGGCAGATCCTGCAAGCTGAACGACCATGAATACCAGCATCAGGAAGCTTCCTACTTTACCAAGAGTAATGTTGAAGAAGTACATGATAGAGGTAAAGGTCATTGATGTCAGGCAGGCGAAGAGTACGGTTTTGCCCATCTCTGCAGGTGTGAATCCGTTAAATGCACGTAACAGCAGGATCAGGCAGATTCCCTGAAGGATCGCTACCGGATAAAGGACGGAAGCCTTGCTTGCCCACCATGCGAAACCGGATTTCAGTTTGCCCTTATACTGAGCCAGAGGATACATCAGGCAGAATGCCAGTGCGCCGACCCAGAGGCCTACAGACATCATGTAAGGTGCCATTGCGTGTCCGTTATTCGGGACATCGGTAAGTTTTGTTTCGTCGTTTACAACAGGAGTTGCGAACATTTTGATCGTTTCATTACTTGCTGAATTGTCTTTTACAGTGGTAGCTCCATCGCTGAGGCTTGTGGTCAGTGTCTTGGAACCGTCCTTCAGTTCTTTCATACCGCTTCCAAGCTTCTTGGAGCCATCATACAGCTGAGAGGAACCGCTCTGAATCTGGGCAGCGCCATCTGCAAGCTGTTTTGCACCATTGTTAAGTGTGCTGTTGTTGCTTACAAGCTTCTCGGTACCGCTGAGAAGTGTTGAGGTACCGTTTGCTAATGTCTTAGTTCCGTTTGCAAGAGTAGTAGCACCGCTGGAAAGGGTTTTGGCTCCTGTTGAGAGCTTTTTGGTACCGCCTGTAAGAGCGGAGCTGTTTTCGGAAAGCTTAGCAACACCATCGGTGTAGGTTGTGATTCCGGTTGTCAGTGTTCCGGAACCATCGGCTAATGCTTTTGTTCCATCTGCAAGAGTAGCAGCACCGCTGGAAAGAGCCTTGGCTCCTGTTGAAAGTTTCTTGGTGCCATTTGTAAGAGCAGCACTGTTTTCGGAAAGCTTTGCAATACCATCGGTGTAAGTTGTGATTCCATCTGTCAGTGCCTTAGAACCATCTGCCAGCTGACCTGCACCGGATTTGATATCTGGAAGTGCGTCAGTGATCTGTTTGCCGGCTGTTTTCAGATTCTTTGCACCGTCGTTGAGCTGCTTATCATAAGATGTCAGTTGGTCAAATCCATTGTTCAGAGCTTTGATTCCTGCTGCTGCAGCCGGGAAGGCTTTGGCAGTGCCGTCTTCCAGAGACTGAAGTCCTGCGGAAACGTTCTTGGTTCCTGTGTTTACAGCCTGTGCACCCTGATACAGCTGGGTAACACCTGCAGAAAGCTGAGCGATCAGATCTGTAGGAAGCTGACTTGTAGCTGCGGATAACTGCTCTGCACCTGCATTCATGGTTGTTGCGCCTGCACTCATCTGGTTTGCACCATCTGTCATGGCTGTTGCACCCTCAGAAAGTGTACCGGCACCCTGAGTCAGTCCTCCGGAGATCTGAGTCAGTCCGGAAGCTGCTTCGTTAAGTTTGGAGGCAACAGCATTCAGGTTTTCCTGAGTAGAAGAGAGCTGACCGGATACACCAGCTGCAAGCTGTGAAACCTGATCAGAATAGCTGCTCATGTAAGAACCGTCCACGCCAGTCATTCCACCGGCTGTGCTGTTTAAAGCGTTGATCACATCATTCAGAGCTGCTGCGGAAATGGTTCCGTCCTCAGAAGCGGTTGCCTGAATTGCCTGAAGCTGTGCTGCTAAATCGGTCATTGTCTGTCCGGCAGTACCAATCTTGGTATTTGCCTCAGTAAGTGCTTCAGTTGTTTGCTGTCCATATCCTGTAAGGATGCTGCTGACCTGATCACCCACCTGTGAAAACTGTGTGCCTGCATTCTGGAGAGCTGGGATCAGACTGTCTGTGATACTGCTGCTGGTCTGGCTTGTGATGCCTGCGGCCTGAGTGATATATCCGGCCGCATTGTTGATTCCGTCTGCTGCATTGTTCATGCCAGCTGCGGCACTGTTCATACCAGCTGCGGCTGTGTCCATACCATTCTTTGCGGAAGTAAGGCCGGCTGCAAGCTTGTTGATGGATTCCTGTGTTGTTCCCTCTTTCAGAGCAGAAACTTTATCATTCAGGGTTTTCAGTCCGTCTTCCAACTGCTGTGTTCCAGATATCAGTGACTGTGAGTCATCGGTTCCTTTGGTAACACCGGTATTCAGCTGAGAGATACCATTGGAAACGGTTGTGAGTCCGTTTTCAAGTGGGGCAAGCTTTTTTGCACCGGCTGCGAGTTTGCCAGCACCAGCCACATAGGTGGCAGTTCCATCTGCAAGAGTGTCAGCACCAGCTACATACTGTGTTGCTCCGTCGGAAAGAGTATCAATACCTGCACTTAATGCATTTGCACCGGATTCCAGGCTGCTTGCGCCGGATTTCAATGTATCAGAATTTTTATTAAGCTCATCCACACCAGCGGTGTACTGCTGAATACCTTCATCCAGAGTATCTACACCGGTTGTCAGCTCAGGAACCTTTTCTGTCAGAGCTGCAACACCGCTGTTCAGCTGGTTTGCACCGGATTCCAGGCTGCTTGCGCCGGATTTCAATGCATCAGAATTTTTATTAAGCTCATCCACACCAGCGGTGTACTGCTGAACACCTTTATCCAGAGTATCCACACCGGTTGTCAGCTCAGGAACCTTTTCTGTGAGGGTTGCAACGCCGCTGTTCAGCTGCCCTGCACCATCGTTCAGGCTCTTTGCGCCATCGTTAACCTTTGCAACACCATCGGTGTAGGTCTTAAGACCTTCTGTGAGACTGTCAGCACCGCTTACAAAGGTAAGAGTGCTGGTAGAAAGCTTTTTCAGGTTCTTAGTGATCGTTGTATTACCATCAGCTGCTGTATTCAGTCCGTCTTCGATCTTTCCGGATCCGTCTGCTGCTTCCTGCATTCCGTCACCTGCTTCTGAGATAGAATCAAAAACGGTTTCTGTATAGGTTTCTGTAACCTTGGAAGCGATGTTATCGCGAAGCTTCAGCATTGCTGTCTCACTGAGCTTGGAGGCGATATAGTTGGTTCCCGGGTTAGTCTCGTAGGACAGTTCCATTTGTTTTGGATCGTCATCCATTACAGTGGCTGCGTTTGCGGAGAAATTTTCCGGAATTTTGATAACCATGTAATAGGTTCCGTTGGCCAGACCGTCCTCTGCTGTCTTGCTGTCTACAATGTTAAATGCCATTGAGTCGTTGTCTTTCAGTTCATCCGCCATGTCCTTACCTATGCTCAGGGTCTTGCCATTATACTCGACAGGTTTGTCTTCGTTTACCACGGCCACTGGCAGGCTGTCTACGTTTCCGTAAGGATCCCACATGGACTTCAGAAACAGACCTGCATAGATGATCGGGATTACGATAATGGCGATTACGACGATAAGCATGAGCTTGTTACGAAGTAAGCTTTTCCATTCGTTTTTGATCATATTACCTATCCCTTTCTTATTAAATTGTATTATCAAACATAGTTGATTAATCAAACTTTATTCCAGTAATGGTAACGAAATCTATTAATCATATTAAAATCTATTAATAGCTTTGCACTCCATTATCAAACAAAGTGTTGATTTTCTTTACGTGATGTATTATACTAAACACATACCACAGATACAACCATTAAAAATTTACTGAATGTATATTAATAGACGAAAATAATGGAAGTGTCTATTACAAATAAAAAACTGCATAATAGACAAAAAGTACTTTATTTACTTTGAATTTATGTGCAGTTGGTAATATTAAATGCAGACAGGATTCCTCTGTTTCAACTAAATTGCGCAGCAGATTTCTGGTATCATGCAGATCAGTGTAGAGAAAGAGAATGCTTTTGCTCGTTTGAAGGATGCACATTGTATGACAGTTGCAGAGTATCGTAAGTAATAGGTGATGGAGGAAACAGGCTTGCTTTTTTGAATTGCAGGGGGGATTAAGATGGCGGAAAAAGTTGACAGAAGAGTACGTAAGACCAAGGCACAGTTGCGAGCGGGGCTTGCCCGTCTTATGCAGAAGAAGAGTATTAAGGAAATTACGGTAAAGGAACTGGTAGAAGAAGTTGATATCAACCGCTCCACATTTTATCTTC
This sequence comes from Blautia sp. NSJ-140, assembly GCF_022868965.1. Lineage (NCBI taxonomy): Bacteria > Bacillati > Bacillota > Clostridia > Lachnospirales > Lachnospiraceae > Blautia > Blautia sp. NSJ-140. Next base: position 105,562 of record NZ_JALIFS010000012.1, read on the forward strand.
ACTATACAGATATCTATCAGATGCTGGAATCCATAGAGGCTGAACTGATGGAGGAAATCACGCATTTGGTGGCAGACTATCCTCTGGATCCTCTTAATAATAAGGAGAGCTCGTATCCTTTTATTGAGCAGATATTTACGATCCTGGATCATAATAAGGATATTTGTATCGCACTTCTTGGAAAGAATGGAGATATGGCTTTCGTGAATCGTATAGAAAAACTGATCGCAGATACAGTGCTGCATCGCTTGTCAATTCGTCTTCCGAAGGACAACCGTGATATTGAGTATGCGTATGCGTTTTGTCTGAATGGATGCGTGGGAATGATTAAGACATGGTTGTCTTCTGAGAATCAGGAGAGTACACAGCATATGGCAGAGTTGACACATAAGCTGATCGATAATACAACACACATGTATCTGGAGCAGGCCCTTAGATAAGAGAAATGTCCGGATGCATGCTGTGAGTCTGGTAAAAAATAAAGAGTATTGTTTCACGTTTGTTTGAGAGAAAATTCATGTTTCACGTGAAACAGTACTCTTTTTTTATTGGCTTTTTGCTGGTTTATAGCATCTCCACAAATTACTGCATGAAGCTCAACGGCTCCGAACATGAACAATGTTCTTTTGATGCGTTGATTTCCCAAATTACTATAGAGAAATTTTGTCTTTGTTGCCGGATCATAAGCTGTTTTTACAGGAAAATAGATACCTGTTCCAGGAAATGTTCCGGATCTTCCAGATGAGGAAGATGTCTGGTTTCCGAGATCACAGCGGTTTCAATGGAAGAATTTAGCTTCTGGTATTCCTCTGCGATAAGAGAAGCTGAAGCTTCTTTTTCTCCGGAAATAATATAGATGCATGCATCGGAAGATTCTACGGCATTATTAATGCTGATATTCAGGTATTTGCCAATGTAGCTGGAATACAGATATTTGGCGTTGGAACCGCCCTTGTGAGCGGATTCATAATAGGTGTCTACCAGTGTATCTGTTACATGGAAGGGATTGTAGAAAAGCTTTTCCATAAACAGACTGCTGATGGATTCGCGGGAAGCTACCATATGGTAGATCAGAGTTCCGAAAATCGGAAGCTCGATAAAATACTTAAAGAGCTTGTTGTCTTTACAAGGTGCCTGCTTCAGGGAACTGAAGCTTGGTGGATTGACCAGCATGATCTTGCGGAAATAGTCGGAATTGTTACGGTAAGCCATGATCGCAAAAGAACCTGAGAAACCACTGGCAATAACATCGGTTTCTTCGCGAATCACATTCTTGGCAAAATCACAGAGTAACTGAGCAAATACAAAATTGGTATAAGTAATATCCGGTTTTTCGGAACGTCCACATCCAAGAAGATCAATGGTGTAAACTGTATGTTCGGTTGCGAGCTGCTTCTCTACGGCATTCCATTCATAACCGGAAGCACCTGGCATGATATCGTGAATAAGAAGAACAGGGGTGCCATGTCCCTGTTTTGTATAAAAAATCTTTCCAAAACGCCAGTCATAGGTTTTGCTATGTGGCTGTTCCAACATGTCTTTAAGCTGAGATGTGGCATCTATGAAACGGTTAGCAATATGAATAACACCTGCGGCAGTTCCGACTAAAGCTGCAAGAGTAAGTAGTCTGTGTCCATTTTTCTTCATAAAAAGCCTCCTGGAATTCGTAAAAATAATCAAGACAGATGTAACGTAATTCAGGTATCTGATCTGATTTTTTCTGAATATTTCTTTGCTTTATTATACGACAGGAACGAAAAATTTACAATGCTTTTGTAGGAACCCTAACCTTGTTATTGTTTGCTGGCTACTGTTCGCTCCGTTCTCAGTAACACGCTCCGCGATGCACAGAATTTATGCTGATCGCGTAAATTGGCGCGGTATGTCTTGGATTTTCTGTGATCTTCACTCACAAAAAACACCTCGCCGGACATTACCAGTTAACAGTAACGTTTGCTGATACTACTGCCCATTCTGTTCTTGACAATGACCGCCAAGGTGCTGTCGTTCTGTCTTTAGCAACACATTTCGTAATGCAAAGAATTTAAGTTAATCGCATAAATTGGCGCGGTATGGTCTCAGGCTTTCTGCGACCGTTGTTTACAAAAAAACTTACGGAATATTGTAACGATCGCTAAGTTGCTGTTTGGTTTGTTTTCAGTAATACGCTTCGCAATGTAAAGAATCTAAGTTAATCGCATAAATTGTCGAGGGGTATGGTCTTGGGCTTCCTGCGACCTTCGTTCACAAAAGCCACTTTGCGGGATATTACGATATTACCAGTGAACAGTGGCATCGCCAATACGCTTCATGATACATAGAAATCAGATTTTGAACCGAATTAAGTAAGTCCCCTGCTTCAATTGCGAAGAGCAATAAGCAGAGGACGGGGACTTGCTTGTATCAAAAGGAGTGAAAGTTCCTTCTGATAAACTGCGAAGTAGTTATTTGGTTATGAGTAAGTTGCGAAGCGGATGCTTTTATCCGCTTGAATAACTGCGCATCGCATCCTATAGCAATCCTTTAAAATAATGCATCTTAATCCAGCCCATCAGAATGTGAAATCTTGCGTCAGATATCTTTGCCGTGCGTCAGCACGCCCGCAGATACCTTCATTGTCATTCGCGCTCTGCTGAACTGTCTTAAATGCATTATTTACGAGGATTGCTACAGTTACTTCAGTGATGAGTTAGACACGCAATTTTTATAAAAAATATATGGAACAAATGTTTACTTAAATGATTTTATACTTCAGTAAAATACCAAGTGTTTCACGTGAAACATTGGACTTGTTATCCGCCAGACCTGGAGTCATACAGGATTGCCGAGGATAATGTTGATAAGAGTTTTGTTCAGCATTAGTGTACGGTTCCATGGATTGAGAATGACTCCCTCAATAGACGGTTCCTGCAATGCAGAAGCAAAAATCTTATCAATATCTGCAGTAAATGTGGACATGATCTTGTCACTGCCTTTTAATTCTTCGTCGAAGCTGGTGAATGCAGCCCACCATTGCTTTCCATCATTGGTTTTGATCGCGTGGAGAGAAATTTTACCATCACCTTTTGGAGGTTCTATGGCAATGATCAGCTGCGCCTGCTCCTTCATTCTGCGGCGGATTACTGTGAGAGCATAAGCAAGCATTTCTTCGCTTGTTTCTTTTTGGAGTGCTGCGATGGCAGTTTCAATCTTTTCATTGCCATTTAAAGTCTTGTCTAATTGTTCTTTATAGAAATCGTTGCGATTATTTGTGGTGTTCATGTATAAAATATTCCTTTCGATCAGATGATAAATTACAAGTGGTCAGTACACTAGCCGCAAACTGCGGGGAGTTTGCGAATACTTTCTTTATGGATTATAGCATTTCAAGGGAAAATGAAGCAAGAGAAGAAGCGTTTTTAAATGAATCAAGTAAGTCTTCTGTTACTATAGCAATCTTCTAAAATAATGCATCTTAATCCAGCCCATCAGAGGATGAAATCCTGCGTCAGATATCTTTGCCGTGCGTCAGTACGCCTGCAGATATCTTCCTTGCCTTTCGCATTCTGCTGAACTGTCTTAAATGCATTATTTACGAGGATTGCTATAGTACAGCGAATATTAAGTAATCGCCAACCGCCATATTGAATTGTCTGATTTTCCATCTGCTGCGTTGTCGTCGGTCACCGTAGTCACCGCTATGCCTCATTCCTCTGCCTTGTAGATGAAGAAATCATCCTGCGTCAATATAGCAGAAACTTAATTTTCGCTGTACTATTCACTGGCAACATTTCGCGAGGTGTTTTTTGTGAGTGAAGGTCACAGAAAACCCGAGACATACTGCGCGAATTTAGGCGATCAGAATAAATTCTGCGCAGCGCGAAGCGTGTTGCTGAGAACGGAGTAAATAGTAACGGTCTCCTGATTCAATTGTGAAAAGCAATAAGCAGCGGGTGAGGACTTGCTTGTATCAGGAGAAGTATTGCCCCCTACTGATAAATTGCAAAGTAGTTATTTGGTGTAGAACTGTGTAGCGAATGCTTTTATCTGATTGATCCAAAGTTGGGTAGATATGTTTGTGTGCTTGAAGGTAAGCTGCCAGATACGATTATCAGTATTTTCTGTGAGTTCCGGTCAGATGCTTTTATGCACTGTACCACTGTACGAGAAATTAACAAGTTAAGCGAATATAGTAAAAAGATATATTTATATGAAAAAAACGGAGAGTAAGGCAGAAAATAAGATGGACTTTGTAGGGGGATATAAGAGTAAGGATAAAATAAAGAGAAGGAAGAGACTGTTTCTGCGAAGAACACACCATGATAATAAAATGACTACAAAAATGATTAAAATACAAATGATAAGTACAATAAAAGGTACTTTATGAAAGAAAATACTGGAGAATAAATAGAAGTAATAGGATATTTGCAAAATAAAAAAACGATAAAGTACAAATTATAGTACTTTAATTAAAAGAGTACAATAAAATGTACTTTATACAAAAATACATAAAAAACCTGCGAAATATAGAAATGTGCACCTGCACACATACGCTAAAAAGAAAAATATCATAGTATGATAAAAATAAAATATAGATATGCCTCTACTTTAAACATGTAAAATGATGATTGATCGAATAAAGGAAGTCGTTTGCTTCGATTATGAAAAACAATAAGCTTTGGGTGTGAAATTACCTGTACTATTCATGACAAACTGTAAAAAAACTCTTCGGTGTAAAACTATGCACCGAATGCAGATGTTTTTATCCACATGACTGGGATAAAGGGAAGACAAGGCAGTGCTTTTTCGGCGTGACTTAGCAGAAAAAGCTTATTAGGTGAAATTATTTTATGCCAGTTTCGTGCCAGAATCTTGTTCAGATACATTTGATATTGGATATTACAAAATGAAACTATGCTTGAAAAAACCTTCACTTAACATGTATATAACGAATATATAACAGGATTGGAAGAAAAATGAAAGAAATACGTAAATCTTTTGTAAATATAATAAAATAAACAAAAATCGAAAATTTAAGTTTCACAATATTATATTTCTGGTTGAAAGATACATGCATTTCACACTATGAAAAACACTCTAAAAATATATGTTTCCATTTACTATATATAGATGTTTTGGTGGAATATAAAGATAATTGCCACATTATTTTGTGGATGAATTTTCTTGTACTTTTTACATACTTTTGTGATACAGATAATACCAGAGATCATATATCAGAGTTTTTTTGATATTTCTTGTTGGTTTTATAACGTATTCGTAACTGTTCAGTACTTTTGAAGTTATAAGTCAAATCACATATTTGAGTGATTTTCTTGATGGCATTTTTATTTTTAACCAGATCAAGTAAGGCCTCTGCTTCAATTAAGAATATCTATTTGATGATCTGTTTTTTTATGTTTCACGTGAAACATTAAGAGGTATCTTAAAAATAGAGAGATATAATCCCATCTTTTACAATTGCAGAAATAAAAACAGCTGTAAGTCTGGTATCTATGTCTTTATGGTAACTTTAATATAGTTTTTAACCGGATCAAGTAAGCTCCCTGCTTCAATTGCAAAAAGCAATAAGCAGTGGGTATGACTTGCTATAGGCGTTTTATGGTAGCGATGATATAGTTTTTTAACCGAATCAGGAGGTCCCTTGCCTTAACTGCAAAAAGCAATAAGCAGTGGGTATGACTTGCTATAGGCGTTTTACGGTAGCGATGATGTAATTTTTTAACTGAATCAGGAGGTCCCCCTGCCTCAATTGCAAAAAGCAATAAGCAGTGGGTATGACTTGTTATAGGCGTTTTACGGTAGCGATGATATAGTTTTTTAACCGAATTAGGAGATGTCCTGCTTCAATTGCAAAAAGCAATAAGCGGTGGGCGTGACTTGCTATAGGCGTTTTACGGTAGCGATGATATAGTTTTTTATTGAATCAGGAGGTCCTCTGCCTTAATTGCAAAACGCAATAAGTAGCGGTTGGGTACTTGCTTAAGGAAGAGAACAAGTAAGTTCTGGTAAATTACAGAGAAGTTATTCAGTGTAGAGCTGCGAAGCAACTGCGGATTGCGAATGTTTGTTTGACTCGAATCAGGAAATTATCTGATTTTCTGATTCCATTGAAGGAATCGATAAGCAGTGATCGAGGAATTGCTTTTTATCAGGGTAGGGAAGTTTGTAGTCTTCCTGATAAATCGCGAAGCAGTTATTCATTGTAGAATTGCGAAGGTATCTGAGAATGGTTTTATTCGCTTGACATTCTATAGCAATTCCATAAATTAATGCAAACAATCCAGCTCATCACAGTGTGAAATCCTGCGTCAAATATCTTTGCTGTACTATAGCAATCCTCTAAAATAATACATCTCAATCCAGCCCATCAGAGTGTGAAATCCTGCGTCAGATATCTTTGCCGTGCGTCAGCACGCCTGCAGATATCTTCCTTGTTTTTTGCACTCTGCTGAACTGTCTTAAATGTATTATTTATGAGGATCGCTATAGTAATGTTTTTTTTGCAGATAAAAATTGAAAATGCTGTAAAATCTGTAAAAGCAAGGGATTTCGATGCCTATGTAGCAGTAGGAAGCTTCCATAAAAGATAATAGATCTATACCAAGAAAATAGAATTATTTTTGAGATTACGATAAATCAGAACAATTTCATCAAAATATTTATATAAGAGGGAACTTCATTTCTTAGCACGTTTTTATAGCATAAAATATATAGTTTGATTGAAAAAAATAAAACCGGAAATTTATGCAGAGTTGATGGATTTTGCAATTGATGTACGGTTACTGTAAAACTCCTGTTTAGGTCAGAATGAGTTTGGGTATACTATACAATAAATAAAATAATTCAAAACCTATTTTCTATTGTTTCACGTGAAACATTATGTGGCAGTTTAAAAATAAAAGTGTTATAATGATATCCAATGAGTAAAAATCCCTTAAAAAAATAAAAAGGAGGGGTACAATGGGACGAATCATTGCAGTTGCCAATCAGAAAGGCGGGGTTGGAAAATCAACGACAGCCATCAATCTATCGGCCTGCCTTGCTGAAAAAGGGAAAAAGGTTCTTGCCATCGACATTGATCCGCAGGGAAATACAACCAGTGGACTTGGCACAGACAAGAATGCAGTAGAAAACACCCTTTATGAGCTGCTGCTTGGAGAAGCAGAGATCAAGGATACTATTATAAGGAACGTTGTAGATAATGTTGACCTGATACCGTCGAATATGAATCTTTCCGGTGCAGAAATTGAACTGGTTGGTCTTGAGGATAAAGAATTTATCCTGAAAAAGATCACGGATAAACTTCGCCGGAAATATGATTACATAATCATGGATTGTCCGCCGTCACTGAGTATGCTTACAATTAATGCTTTGACAGCCGCAACCTCCGTTCTGGTGCCGATTCAGTGTGAGTATTATGCATTGGAAGGTTTGTCACAGTTGATACATACCATCGAACTGGTAAGGGACCGATTGAATAAGAGATTGAAGATCGAAGGCGTGGTCTTTACCATGTATGATGCCAGAACAAATCTGTCACTTCAGGTTGTAGAAAATGTAAAAGAAAATCTGGACCAGAATATATACAAAACGATCATACCGAGAAATGTACGACTTGCAGAGGCACCCAGCTATGGAAAACCGATCAATCTGTACGATTCACGATCTACAGGAGCGGAGAGTTATCGCCTCCTGGCAGATGAAGTTATAGGCAGGGAGGGCGAGTGATGGCTGGAAGAAGAACAGGAGGCCTTGGAAAAGGTCTTGACGCACTGATCCCGAACAAAGCAGGCGGTCCATCAAAGGAACCTGCAAAAAAGACAAGATCTGCAGTTGTAAAAAAAGATAAACCAACTGAAAAAGATAATCTGGCCGCAGAACGACTTGTGAAAATTTCCAGCGTAGAACCAAATCTGAATCAGCCCAGAAGACATTTTGATGAGGATGCGCTGCTGGAACTTTCGGAATCCATTAAACAGTATGGTGTTCTTCAGCCGTTGTTGGTATCCGATAAGAAGGATTATTTTGAGATCATTGCAGGCGAACGCCGCTGGAGAGCTGCCAAGATGGCAGGACTCAAGGAAGTTCCTGTTGTTGTAAAAGAGTTTACAGACCAGGAAATAGTAGAAATTTCCCTGATCGAGAACATTCAGCGGGAAGACCTGAATCCTATAGAGGAAGCGATGGCATACAAACGTCTGATGGAAGAGTTTCACCTGAAACAGGATGAAATCGCAGACAGAGTTGCCAAAAGCAGAACTGCAGTAACTAATTCCATGCGTCTTCTGAAGCTTTCTTCAAAAGTTCAGGAAATGGTAATTGCAGATATGATCTCAGCTGGTCATGCGAGAGCACTTCTGGGAATTTCTGATGAAGCTCTTCAGGAAACAACAGCCATGAAGGTTTTTGATGAAAAACTCAGTGTTCGTGAGACGGAAAAACTTGTAAAGAATCTGGTTTCTCCTGCGAAAAAAATAAAAACAGAGAGAAACACAGCAGAGGATGCCATTTATGAGAGCCTGGAAGAAAAAATGAAAGGTATCATGGGAACAAAGGTATCCATTCAGCGAAAGAAAAACAACAAAGGTAAAATTGAAATTGAATATTATTCCAGAGATGAACTGGAGAGGATCATTGATCTGTTCGAATCTATCAGATAGGAGGCAGAATGAGCGGGATTTTTGAAAGCATGGGAATTGATTCCGGGATTGTGATCATTATTTTGCTGATCCTTACCATCATTCTTCTGATCAATGTGGTGAGCAGCAATATGCGTCTCAGACGTTTGGAACGGAAGTACAAGATGTTTATGAGAGGCGGAGATGCACAGTCACTGGAAAAAGTTTTTGTAAGAAAATTTGCACAGATCGACCGGCTGTATGAAGCAAAGGAAGATCATGATCATGACATCAGCTTTATCAAAAAAAATATGAATGTAATGTTCAGCAAATATGGCGTTGAGAAGTATGATGCATTTGATGATGTAGGTGGAAAACTCAGCTTTGCACTGGCGCTTCTTGACAAAAACAATACAGGTCTGATTTTGAATGCGGTTCACAGCCGCGATAACTGTTTCCTTTATTTAAAGGAGATCGTAAAAGGTGAGTCCTATGTTGTACTTAGTCAGGAAGAAGTGGAAGCTTTGAGAAAAGCAGTAAACTTTGGTCTTGGTGAGATTGAGAAGGAATAAAAAACTGCAAAGATTAAGAATATTTTTAATACAGGAGGAATATCATGTTAGACATTAAGTTTGTGAGAGAGAATCCGGAGGTTGTAAAGCAGAATATCCGCAATAAGTTCCAGGATAGCAAACTGGAGCTGGTTGACAAGGTTCTCGAACTTGATAAAGAAAACAGAGAGATTAAGCAGGAGGTTGAGGCTCTCCGTGCTGAGAGAAACAAGATCTCCAAACAGATCGGTGCTCTTATGGGCCAGGGAAAAAGAGAAGAGGCAGAAGAGGTTAAAAAACAGGTTGCTGCATCCGGAACTCGTATTGAGGAACTTTCTCAGAGAGAGAAAGAGGTTGAGGAAGAGCTTCTGAAAGATATGATGGTGATTCCGAACATCATCGATCCTTCTGTACCGATTGGTAAAGATGATAGCCAGAACGTAGAGATTGAAAAATTTGGTGAGCCGGTTGTTCCGGATTTTGAAGTTCCGTATCATACAGATATCATGGAGAACTTTGACGGAATCGACCTTGACAGCGCAAGACGTGTTGCCGGTAATGGATTTTATTATCTGATGGGAGATATCGCACGCCTTCATTCCGCAGTAATTTCTTATGCAAGAGATTTCATGATCAACCGGGGATTTACTTACTGCGTACCACCTTTCATGATCAGAAGCAATGTTGTTACAGGTGTTATGAGCTTTGCTGAGATGGATGCTATGATGTACAAGATCGAAGGTGAGGATCTTTACCTGATCGGAACAAGTGAGCATTCCATGATCGGTAAATTCATTGATCAGATCATCCCGGAGGAAGAGCTTCCGAAGACACTTACAAGCTATTCTCCGTGCTTCCGTAAAGAGAAAGGTGCTCATGGACTTGAGGAGAGAGGTGTTTACCGTATCCATCAGTTCGAGAAACAGGAGATGATCGTTGTCTGCAAGCCAGAGGAGAGTAAGATGTGGTTCGACAAGCTGTGGCAGAATACAGTAGATCTGTTCCGTTCTCTTGATATTCCGGTTCGTACACTTGAGTGCTGCTCCGGTGACCTTGCTGATCTTAAGGTAAAATCCCTCGATGTTGAGGCATGGTCTCCACGTCAGAAGAAGTACTTTGAGGTAGGAAGCTGCTCCAATCTTGGAGATGCACAGGCACGTCGTCTGAAAATCCGTGTAAACGGCAAAGATGGTAAGAAATATCTTGCTCATACATTAAACAACACAGTAGTAGCACCTCCGAGAATGCTCATTGCTTTCCTGGAGAATAACCTGAATGCAGATGGATCTGTAAATATTCCAAAAGCTCTGCAGCCATATATGGGCGGTATGACAAAGATTGAGAAAAAGACACGCGCGTAAGAGAAACGCAGGCTTTTTCAGGGAGGTGTTCTTGTGCACAGTTATTTAAAGACCGTTGGTTTTTCACAGATTACCAGAAGAAGTGAAATAAAAGAGATCGTCCGTGATGTGATCGCAAGCTACGATGAAAAGGTTTGCGTGGAAAATCATCCGGAAGGCGTATTTGTACAGTTTTCAAAGAATTATGGCTGTGACTGTGGAATCAGCGTTTGTGGTCAGTACGATGAGAACGGTGAGTTTCACGTGGAATATTATTTCCCATTTTTCAGGGGAACAGGAATCACATCCAGGGAAAAAGTGACTGTTGAACGTCATACAGATAAGGAATCTTATGCAGGAGCATGTGATGATCTGCGTATAGGAGTGACTATGATCTTTTATCTGCAGAATATGGCAGAATATATGCAGGAGAAATACAAAGGCCTGAAAGACCCGGGGGACCGTCCGGTGACGGTTTCCGGTCTGGCTTCTGAGGGAAAGATCCTGTTTCCGCTACAGAAGGATAAGGAAGCTGTAAGGGTGGAGAGAGAGCTTTCCAAAAACAGGACTAATCTGATCGCAGCAGCGCGTAATGGTGATGAGGAAGCTATGGAGAGTCTTACAATGGAGGATATGGATACTTACTCCATGATTTCCCAGAGAATTGTTACAGATGATGTTCTCACGATCGTGGACTCTTATTTCATGCCTTATGGAATCGAATGTGATCAGTATAATGTTCTTGGTGAGATTCTGGATATCATGAAATTTAAGAATATCCTGACAGGTGAAGAAATCTGCCAGATGACTATTGAGAGCAATGATATACAGTTTGATATCTGCATCAACAGCAAGGATCTTCTCGGCGAACCGGCAGTTGGACGCCGCTTCAAAGGAACAATCTGGTTGCAGGGTCAGCTGCACTATTAAGTTTTCGAATTTTGAATTAATTCTTGTAATTTCAAAATAAATATAGTAAAATAATGGTTGTGAAACTTTTGGAAGTGTTCAAAATGTTTCACAACCATATATGTCCATATAGCTCAGCTGGATAGAGCACTCGCCTCCTAAGCGAGGGGTCGGAGGTTCAAATCCTCTTATGGACGGGCTTCAAAGCGTTCGAAAATGTTAGCTGGATTAGCTGACAACGAACGCTTTTGTTATTTTCTAATCACGTTCGTGACACGAAATTCCATTCAAAATAATCCATTTCCAGCTAACGCAATCCGATTTTTATTAGCTGACAGCTAATAAAAATCACTGGTTTGCAAACATGGTTTTGTAAGAGTCCAGCTAACATTTGGGTTCCGCTCTGTTGTCACCCCTTATTCGGGGATGTAAATTAGAGAAAAGGCGGGAAAAGAAACAATCTCTCCGAAACCTGCAAACATAAATTAGCTGAAACAGTATTCAATTCCATTAGCTACAGCTAATGGTCAAACAGCAATGTCTGTTTGGAACTTTACCTACAACAAAAGTTCCAGGCAGGCATTTTCTATTTCCTGAGTCCTGGAGGAAAGGAGTCGAGATGGTTGAGGCAAACAGACAATCAGGAGAAAACGAAGAAAGAATCATAGAAATTGAGATTGAACGTCTCCGCCCTTTTAAGGAACATCCCTTTCAAGTAAAAGATGATAGTTCTATTCTTTTATATCTTTTCTCAATACTTCTTTTGGTGGTTCAATCTCTTTTGCCAGTGTATGTTCTGTCAATTCCGACAGAATTTTTAATTTCTTATTTATAAGTGGTCTCATGCAGTTTGGAACGTGTTCCTGATGTGCCCGATGTATTGCCACGCACTCTTTACAATTTCCATGATATCTGCAAGCTTTCAGACATGGACAATGGTCTTTATCTACATATTCCTTCCTGAATTCCGATGCAAATTCTTCCTGGAGTTTTAATCCCTCTGACCGGTTTCCTTTGTGAAATTCTTTCATTGCAGCTATTTCTTTTTCGTTTCCCTCGATTTTCATTTTATTCTCTCCTCGTATAATATCTTTTAGATACATAAATACATGTATCTTAGTTACCAAATAAATATTGTTCAATAGGCTTAGTAAAGCCCATGATATAATTGTCCTAGAGCGTGTTTGAAAAACATTTTGAGTTGTTCATTTTAACCAAATTAATATTGAGACGATGCATACAAAACCCAGAAAAGCGGAAGCAAGTTTATCATAACGTGTCGCTATGTTGTGGTCAAGCTATTCGGCGAAACACTTTTAATTTGAGAAAGTAGTTTTCTACTAAATCTCTCTCTTTATAAAGCCACCAATCACAATGACGGTCAAACTTTGCTCCTTTTCTGGAAGAAATCGTTGGTTCTCCACCATGAGAGTAGATATAAATATCATTACGTTGCCCTTCACTAATCATAAAATATACTGGATAGGATATGAGGAACCGGATGATTTTCGAATCACACTGGCAACGATCATGATGGATGTCATCAACGAAGAAGAAATCAATCTGGAAGATGGTATCTTACATCATCAGGAAAATGTAGATCTGCTTCCGGCAAACATTGAGTTTTCCGCACTGGAAGTGACGATGGGAAATGTTATGAGCAGAGAAATGATCATGAAAGAATATATCGATGCGATAGGATCCCGATACGATTATATCCTAATCGACTGTATGCCGAGCCTTGGTATGATGACAATCAATGCACTGGTTTCTTCTGATTCTGTTCTGATACCTGTACAGGCCGCATATCTGCCTGTTAAAGGACTTCAACAGCTGATCAAGACCATTCTTACAGTAAAGAAAAGACTGAACCGAAAACTGGCGATTGAGGGCATTCTTGAATTTAAGGAGGATATGAAAATGAGCGAAAACAATGATTTTATTCAGTTACCACCACTAAAAAAAGATACACCATCCGCTGTGGTAGCATTCATCTGGGAGTACATGAAAATACCGGAGAACTCAAGAGAAAAAGTTAAGGATATGATCAAAGAAGTACATGAAAATGGCATGAAATTAGATTATAAAGAGCCAAAACTGTATGATGTTGTTTCAAAAGAAGAAATCGCTGAATTTGAAGAGGTCATGCGTAAAACCATAGCTGACATTGTATCAGAAGCCAGTGGTGTTGCCTGTTGGGTATATGTGCAGAAATATGTGAAGCATAAGACCTTGGATGAGATGCTGCAAGAATGGTCAGGAGCAGGCCAGTTTATTCTTGCTATGGATACTTGGTTTGAAAGATTGATGGCGGATCAATAGAAGCTGTGATAGAATGAAGAAAACGATTTGATGTGCAAATCGGAACTTTTTGAGGAGTTTTGAGGAGATAGATATAAAATGACCTTCCAATTAGTTTGTATAGAACCAAAAGAATTAACGCAATACAAGTCGGATATGCAGGAAGCATTTCAGAAAGGTTTTGAAGATGTATTCGGGAAAACAGATGCTGTTATTCTGCCTGAAAAGGACATTGACCAGTCGGTGAATGCGGAGGGTTCTGCTGTCTATAAAGCTGTTGTCGATGGAGAAATGGTGGGCGGTGCAGTTGTTATCATCAATGAGAGTACACAGCATAACCATCTTGACCTGCTTTTTGTAAAGAACGGAGTTCAGAGCAATGGTATTGGTAAGAAGATATGGTTTGAATTGGAACGAATATATCCGAACACGAAAGTATGGGAAACCTGTACGCCGTACTTTGATAAGCGCAACATTCATTTTTATGTGAATGTCTGCGGCTTTCATATTACAGAATTTTTTAATGAAAAACATCCTATGCCGGATACACCGGACGATTTTGTTGGTGATGGCAATGAGGGAATGTTTGCGTTTAAGAAGCAAATGCGTTTATGAACTTCCAGTTTGTTGAACTGAATCCGAAAAGCATTAGGGCGCACAGGAGATAGAATCCTTTGCGTAAAAGACTAACGAACATATTTAATGAAACATCGGAACCATCTTCTTTTTGTTGTTTACCTATAATAACGATTGGAGTAGTCGATTATAGACACTGCAATCAAAAAAATCTGAAAATATATTTATCAACATTACATAAAAGTGTGTAGATGCACATAAAATGGGAATACATATTAAAATTCAGGTCATTCTGTGATAGAATCTCATTACTAAAAAGTGTGCAGATGCACGGAAATGGGGAGTGTAACGATGGAGATTAAAAGAGACGCTTACCTACAGCAGCTGATCGAGCGAAAAGATAATGGAATGATAAAGGTGATTACCGGCATTCGTAGATGTGGCAAATCCTTTTTGCTGTTTACCATCTTTAAGAGATACTTACTGGAGAACGGCGTTGATGTTGATCATATTATTGAGATTGCATTAGACGGTATTGAAAATGAGGAACTAAGAGATCCTAAGGTGTGTTTCAAGTACATCAAAGATGCAATGAAAGACGATGGCAAATACTATCTGCTTCTTGATGAAGTGCAGTTTATGTCACAATTTGAGGAAGTGCTGAACAGCCTGCTCCGCATGAGCAATATTGATGTGTATGTCACCGGAAGTAATTCCAAGTTCCTGTCCAGCGACATTGTGACCGAGTTCCGTGGCAGAGGTGATGAGATTAGAATCTATCCTCTCTCCTTTGCAGAGTTTTATTCTGTCTATGACGGCGATTATGATGATGCATGGGATGACTACATGATCTACGGAGGATTGCCGCAGATCGTAAGTTTCCAGAGCGAACGACAGAAAGCGGACTATCTGAAGAACATCTTTGCAAATGTCTATCTGAAGGATGTTATTGAAAGAAATAAGATTCAGAACGTGGATGAGATTGGGATTCTGGTTGATGTGCTTGCATCTGCAATCGGCGTACCGACCAACCCTTCAAAGATTGCCAATACCTTTGCCAGTGAGCGCCAGATGACTTATGCTAATAAAACCATCTCCAAGCATATCGACTATTTGACAGATGCCTTTTTGATTTCCAAGGCAAGCCGATACGATATTAAGGGCAGAAAGTATATCGGTGCAAATCTGAAATACTACTTTACGGATCTGGGACTGAGAAATGCACGTCTGAATTTCAGACAGCAGGAGCCTACTCATATCATGGAGAACATTGTTTGTAACGAGCTGTTGATCCGTGGCTACAATGTTGATGTGGGTGTCGTGGATATCTTCGATAAGGATAAAGAGGGCAAACGTGTTCGCAAGCAGTGGGAGGTTGACTTTGTGGTGAATCAAGGAAACCAGAGATACTATATCCAGGTTGCATATGACATGACTTCGGAAGAAAAACAGACGCAGGAGTTCAATTCTCTGCGTAATATCCCGGACTCTTTCAAGAAGATCGTCATTGTAAATGGCAGCAAAAAGCCTTGGAGAAATGATGAAGGTTTTGTCATCATGGGAATGAAGTATTTCTTGCTGAATGCGAATAGTCTGGAATTTTAAGTCGATTTGAGTTGTTGCTGTGGTGTTGTTCTATTTCAAAAAAGAGTGAAATGATATAAATAAGGCCAGCCGATGTGGTAGCATTTATGTGGGAGTACATGAAAGTACCGGAGGATTCAAGAGAAAAAGTTAAGAATCTGCTTAAAGATGCAAATGAAAATGGAATAAAAATAAGTCATCAGGCACCAACACTGTATGATGTTGTTCCGAAAGAAGAAATTGCTGAATTTGAAGAGCTTATGCGCAAAACCATAGCTGACATTGTATCAGAAGCCAGTAGCGTTGCTTGTTGGGTGTATGTGCAGAAATATGTGAAGCACAAAACCCTAAACGAAATGCTGCAAGAATTGCCAGACGTAAGTCAATTCATCCTAGCTATGGATACCTGGTTTGAAAAACTGATGGAGAAATAATCTGGGAAAATAGTTTAAAGTTTACATGTTATGATCATGTATGAAGTTGGAACAAAATAAAAGATTTTCATGAAAAATCCAAAATCGAATGGTTATCGAAGCTATCATATGATTGTTGAAATACCAGTATTTTTTGCTAAGGGTAAAACACCTATGCGTGTAGAATTACAGATTCGAACCAATGGTATGGATTTCTGGGCAACATTGGAACATCAACTTCGCTATAAAAAAGGAATTGAAGAAATGCCTGGCTATGATGAGATAAGTGAAGAATTACTTCATTCTGCAAGAGCTATCATTGAAGCAGATAATGAAATGCAGAGAATAAAAGACAAAATTGATATGTTACACGAAATTTAGGGAGAAAACTGAGCAAGTAGGAAGGTGGAATATATATGAAACAAGATACTTTAGAGGGCAAAGCAAAAACAAAAAATGGGGTAAAACGGCTGTGTTTTTCCATAATCTGCATTCTTCTAGAAGTGATTTTTATTATTACTATCGTAACACGCTTGAATGAATATGCAGAAATCATAAATTTATTTACAAGGATTTTGAGTGGGATCTTGGTTTTGGGATTGTACGCATCAAATAAGACATCCTCTATGAAAATGCCTTGGGTCATCTTAATTCTAATTTTCCCAATTATGGGTGTAGGCCTGTATTTGTTGATTGGTTTGAATGGTGGCACACATAAAATGCGTGAGCGATATGCAGAAATTGATAGCAAATTGTTACCAATGCTTCCGGACAGTCAGGAGTGTTTGAGCAGAATAAAAGAAACAATTCCGAAAGCAGGAAATATAGCAAGTTACATACAAAGAAATTCGCAGTATCCAATCTATCAGAATACGGATATTGTGTATTTTGATGAAGCAGTGAAAGGATTAGAGGCACAGCTTAAGGATTTGGAGAAAGCACAGAAGTTTATCTTTATGGAATATCATGCGATAGAAGACGCTGAAGCATGGCATAAGATTCAAGATGTTCTGGAAGAGCGAGTAAAAGCAGGTGTGGAAGTTAGAGTATTCTACGATGATATGGGTTCTATAGGCTTTATTAACACAGATTTTGTGAAAAAGATGGAGGCAATGGGAATTCATTGCCGTGTATTCAATCCGTTTATGCCAGGTTTAAATCTGTTTTTGAACAATCGTGATCATAGAAAAATAACAGTTATTGATGGAAAAGTCGGATTTACAGGTGGATATAATCTAGCAAACGAATATTTTAATTACACACACCCGTATGGACAGTGGAAAGATACAGGTATTCGTTTAGAAGGAGATGCTGTTCAGTCGCTTACGGTGACATTTTTGGAAATGTGGAATGCAGTAAGTGATAAGGATGCTAATGATTCTGATTTTAGTAAATACCTTTTCCACTATGATTATGCGGCACAGCAAACTGGGTTTGTTCAACCTTATGCAGACAGCCCTATGGATAATGAGCAAGTAGGAGAAGAAGTTTATATCAGTATGATAAATAAAGCTGAAAAATACTGTTGGTTTATGACTCCATATCTAATCATAACAGATGAAATGACGCATGCGTTATGTCTGGCTGCTAAGCGAGGGGTAGACGTAAGAATTATCACACCTGGTATCCCTGATAAAAAATTCATTTATAATATAACTCGTTCTTTTTATCATGGATTAGTTAAACATGGTGTTCGTGTTTATGAGTGGACTCCTGGTTTCTGTCATGCAAAAATGAGTGTGGCAGATGACTGTATGGCAACTTGTGGAACAATTAATCTGGATTATCGAAGTTTATATCACCATTTTGAAAACGGCTGTTTTATGGCAGATTGTCAGGCAGTTGTGGAAATAAAAAATGATCTGATAAGAACGATGGGAGAATGTCGTGATGTGACAGACCAATATCAAACCGGACGAAGTGCATATTTGCGACTGGGACAATTATTTATGAGATTATTTGCTGGATTGCTATAAGAATCTGATGAAACGACCTTTCAAAAAACAGTTGATTTAGAAGTTAACTGTTTTTGAAAGGCCGTTTTTGCTATATCTAACAGTCTGTTGTACAAAGAAGATTTTGCATGGATGAAAAAAACAAACCTTGTTGAGGTTAAATTGAGATTGACTTTGTATTGTATAAGTATGAAATAAAAAGAAATCAGGTGATGTACAATGAAAAAGCATAAAATATGTAAAATCCTTCTTGTTATACTGGCAATTTTTTTATGTGTGGCTTTTTATGAATTGCTCGGAATCTGCGTTGCATATAAAAAGCAGCCGGAAGTGTCCAATACAACCAAAAAAGAAACAAAAAATGAGTCGTGGAACGAATGCAGTGAGAATCCAGAACGGGCAGTGATCATAGAAAAGAATTCGGAAGCTCTTTTACAAAGAGTGCGATTGATTAAGAATGCAAAAAAGGAAATTATTCTTTCTACTTTTGCATTTCAATCCGATGAAAGTGGAAAATTGATTTTAGGAGCACTGCATGATGCGGCAGACAGAGGTGTACATATTCGTCTGTTAGTAGATGGAATGGAGAGTTGGATTGATATGGAAGGAAATCCGTATTTCTATGGATTATCTTCCCATGAGAATGTTGAAATTAAACTGTATAATAAGGCCAATCCGTTGAAACCGTGGAAAATGATGGGTAGAATGCATGATAAATATTTGATTGCAGATGGAAAGAGATATATTCTTGGGGGAAGAAATACATACAATTATTTCCTGGGTGATTTTCCGGGACATAAGAACTATGACAGAGACGTGTTAGTGGTTTGCGATGAACCTGAGAAAGAAAATTCAGTTAACCAGTTGTTAGAGTATTTTGAAACGATATGGGAACAAGAAGACAGTGGTTATTTTCATGACAATAAAAAACTGGCAAATAGAAAATCTGTAAAGAACGCAGTTTTAGAGCTGCAGAACGGCTATCAGAAATATTTTGAAGAGAATAAGGAAAGAATCTGCGATACCGATTACACGGACGAAACGTTTGAGACAGAAAAGATTGCATTGGTATCAAATCCTATTCACACAGCTTCCAAGGAACCAGTAGTCTGGTATCAGCTGGGAGAATTGATGAAAAGTGCGAAGAATCGTGTAAAGATTCATACACCATATATTATCTGTAATGATATGATGTATAATACATGGGAGGAGATTGCAGAGAATGTTCCAAATTTTTCAATCATGACAAATTCGGTTGCAAATAATGGCAATCCATTCGGGTCTGCTGATTATGCAAAAAATAGAAATAAGATTTTAAATACAGGAATTGACATCTGGGAATATGAAGGCGGTTATTCTTACCATGGAAAAAGCATCCTGATCGATGATGATTTATCTGTGATTGGTTCCTTTAACATGGATATGAGAAGTACGTATCTGGATACGGAACTGATGCTTGTAATACGTAGCAAAGAAATCAATAAACAGTTGGAAGAAGGAATGATGGAATATGAAAAAGTATCCCGACAGGCATTAGAAGATGGCACGTATCATGATCCGTATCATGTAAAACCAATTGAATTAACAAAAAAACGTCAGAGAAATGTGTTTTTGGTACAGCATCTGCTTGGATGGGCAAGATATCTGTTTTAATAGATAACAGGGAGGAAGGAAAACGTGTTTCAGATATTAATTGTAGAAGATGATAAAGAATTAAGCCAGCTATTTCAGAAAGTGCTCGAGAAGAATGGTTATCAGGTTAAAAGTGCACCGGATGGAGCTCAGGCATTAGAAGTATTGGATAAGGAATATATTGATCTGATTATTTCCGATATCATGATGCCGGTTATGGATGGTTATGAACTGGTGTCGGAACTCCGTTCAGCAGGATATCAGATACCGGTACTTATGATCACTGCAAAAGGAAACTTTGATGACATGCGCCAAGGATTTCTTTCTGGAAGTGATGATTATATGGTAAAACCGGTAAATGTGAATGAAATGGTTTTAAGAGTAGGAGCACTGCTTCGCCGTGCACAGATACTGAATGAACACAAAATTGTGATCGGTTCAACAGAGTTTGATTATGATGCAATGACGGTTACAACTGATAAGGAAAGTCTTGTTTTGCCTAAAAAAGAATTCCTGCTTTTATATAAGCTTGCAGCTTCGCCAGGCAGAACATTTACAAAACAACAGTTGATGGATGAAGTATGGGGATACGAGACGGAGGCAGACCCACATACGATAGAGGTACATATAGGAAGAATCAGAGAGCGTTTTAAAGATAACCCTGATTTTGAAATCGTAACAATGCGTGGAATTGGATACAAGGTGGTGAAAAAATAATGGAACAAAAGAAAGAAAAAGGATTGCGGATCCGATCCTGTCTGACTGGTGCAATCTGGCTGGCACTTGTATTTTCAACAGTCATATCTGCTTTATTATTTGCTTTTTTGAATCATTTTTTTAATCTGCCGGGCAGCATACCTGTGCTTGGCTGGCTTTTGATTTTCAATACATTGATTGCAGGGCTGATCACTTCCTTTATTAATGCAAAGTTACTGGAACCAATTACCAGACTTAGTAAAGCAATGAAGGAAGTTTCTCAGGGAGATTTTGAACAGCATTTGGAAACGAACAGCCGTATAGCAGAAGTTGGAGAATCTTATCAAAGTTTTAACGTTATGACAAAAGAACTTCGTGCAACAGAGGTGCTGCAGATGGATTTTGTATCTGATGTTTCTCATGAGTTTAAGACCCCGATTAATGCCATTGAAGGATATACAATGCTGCTTCAGGGAGAAGAACTGTCTCCGGATCAAGAGGAATATGTAGAAAAAATCTTATTTAACACCCAAAGACTTTCCGGATTGGTTGGTAATATTTTGCTGTTATCCAAGTTAGAGAATCAGAATATACCAATGAAAAAAACAGAATATCGTCTGGATGAACAGATCCGCCAGGCATTTCTTTCATTGGAAACAAAATGGACAGAAAAAGAAATTGGTTTTCAGGTAGAATTGGAGGAAGTTAAATATACTGGGAATGAAGGACTTTTTATGCATATCTGGATAAATCTTTTGGATAATGCGATTAAGTTCAGTCCTTCAAAGGGGACAATTACGATGTTTCTGAAACAAGAACAGGATTCTGTTAAGTTCATTCTGGAAGATGAAGGACCAGGAATAGAGGATGATGTAAAATCCAGAATATTTGACAAGTTCTATCAGGTAGATGGATCTCATAAAGCAGAAGGAAATGGCCTAGGTCTTGCACTTGTAAAACGGATTGTAGATAGTGCCGGAGGAACAATCAAAGCAGAAAAACGTGAATATGGTGGATGCAGATTTGTTGTAGAGCTTCCAATACAGAAAGATGAGGCCATATAAGTTTAAGAAAAACAGATAGAGGAGGAATTACATGACATTTTATCAGGAGTTGCAGTTAAATCAGGCAGGTTCTAAAAACCTGTTGAAAAAGAGTGAAACACTAAAAGAAAAATTATATCATATGTGGGTATATCTGGTGAAGATAGCTGCTACAATGGCATTTTGTTTTTTCTTTGTTAGTATTTTCAGTATCCTATTTGGAAATGAGAACAGCATTGTAGGTGTAGTAGTCTTATTATGTCTCATGGTGTTTAGAAATGCGGATCTGGGGATCCACACCGGACAATCTACGATGCTTTTGGCTTTGTTCTTTGTAATTATGACTGTATGTCCGCATTTAGCAAATCAGTTTTCACCGGTATTGGGAATGCTGTTAAATATTGCGGCACTGGCTGTGTTGATTCTGTTCGGATGCCATAATCCATTCATGTTTAATCAATCTACATTGGTTCTTGGGTATCTGCTGCTATATGGTTATGATGTTACGGGAAAAAGCTATCAGATGCGATTAGTCGGAATGGCTTTAGGTGCAGCACTTACCTGCTTCGTATTTTATCGAAATCATAAAAACAGAACCTATAAAAGAAATCTGAAAGATTTGATACAAGAATTTGATATCACTTCTTCCAGAACAAAATGGCAGATATGTCAGATTTTATGCGTACCGATTGTCCTTTGCATTGCAGAACTTTGTAATATGCCACGTGCAATGTGGGCTGGTATTGCGGCCATGTCCGCGATTTTGCCGTTTATGGAAGATATGCACTACAGAGTCCGTAAAAGGATTGTCGGAAATATTGCAGGTGTTATATGTTTTACAGTATTATATTTTCTGCTTCCTTCGTCAATCTATGCATATATAGGAATTCTTGGTGGAATCGGTGTAGGATTTTCAGCACAATATGGCTGGCAGGCAGTATTTAACACATTTGGTGCTTTAGCCATTGCTGCAGAGACTTATGGACTACAAGGAGCGGTTAGTCTTAGAGTGATTCAAAATGTTTTTGGTGTTGTGTTTGCTTTAGCATTTTGTGTTATATTTTATTGGTTTATGTCTAAAAAAAACGGTTCATGCGGGACTCAATGTACGCTTTAATGAAGAAAAACAGATTACTTCTGATAACGAAATTCAAAAGTGGGCGAAACAGATTGTAAAATAGTACTCTTAGCGGAACTAATCAGGTGATAGGTAACATTTACTTCAGGATCAGTTAAGGGAATTCGTTTCCGTCCTTTCAGAGTCTGCTCTGAGCCGGGTGCTTTACTGCTGGAAAAACATAATAATGTGGAAGTCCTGACCAATTCTTCAAACTCAAATTCATCTGTCTGTATCAGAAAGCGGGATGCTGGCATTTTGCTCTTTACCAGATTTGTCCAGAAACCGATTTCATCACGAAGAAGGCAGTTAAAACCGTTAAGCTGTGAAAGACTCAGCTGAGAATATTCTGCCAATTTGTGTTCTTTCGGGATACAGACATAGAGCTGCTCCTTAAGATAAGGGATGCAGAGAAGATTTTTATCTGAACAGGCCTGTGGCAGAATACCGATATCAGCATTGCCGGAACTGGCATTTTGAAGGATTTCATCCATATTTGTCAGTTTTGAGGAAATAATATTATCAGGAAATCTGCGAGACAGTTCAGGCAATAATGACCATAGAGGTACGGGAGCGCAGGAATGAATGGTAATCGTATGCTGATTGCGTTCAAATGTCTGTACGGTCTGAACTGCTTTTTCAGACTCGGAAAGCAGAGACCTGGCCTGCTCTACCGCAACTTTACCGGTGGCAGTTAATTCGATACGGTTTTTACCACGATGAAAGAGCGGAACACCAAAAGCATCTTCCACATCATGCATGGTTCTGGTAAGTGTCGGCTGGGAAATATGAAGTTTATCTGCAGCAGCAGATAAGGTACCACAGTCTGCGTAGGTTACAAACTGGTAAAGATCGGATAAGTCTAACATTTAGATACCCCCCTTTCTATTCATAATATGAATAGCAGATTCCAGAATTGATATTGTACACATTCATTTTAACAGAATATAATTTGAGTGTAAACAGAAAACAAGAAATATCATATTTCATAAAATGAATACAAAGGGAGGACGAAACGATGGATTATGTTACATTAAATAATGGTGTGAAAATGCCACAGCTTGGCTATGGCGTTTATCAGACTCCCACGGAAGAAACAGAGAGCTGCGTGCTTACTGCAATCAAAAACGGATATCGTAGCATTGATACTGCTCAGGCATATGGCAATGAAGAAGGCGTAGGTCAGGCAATTGTAAAATGCGGTCTGCCAAGAGAGGAACTTTTCATTACCACAAAGATCTGGATCAGCAATGCAGGATATGAAAAAGCAAAGGCTTCGATTGAGGAATCCTTGAAGAAACTGAAAACAGACTATGTGGATCTGCTTTTGATTCATCAGCCATTTGGCGATTATTACGGAACATACCGTGCAATGGAGGAAGCCTATAAAGCAGGCAAGGCACGTGCAATCGGCGTTTCAAACTTCTATCCGGATCGTTATATCGACATTGCACATTTTGCAGAAGTTGTTCCTGCGGTAAATCAGGTGGAAACACATGTGTTCCAGCAGCAGAAAGTGGCTCGTGAATATCTTGCAAAACATAATACACAGATTATGAGCTGGGGACCGTTTGCAGAAGGAAAAAATGATTTCTTCAATACTCCGGTACTGAAAGAGATCGGAGCAAAATATGGAAAGAGTGTAGCTCAGGTGGCACTTCGTTTCTTGCTTCAGAATGGCGTTGTTGTGATTCCAAAATCAACGCACGAAGAACGAATGCAGGAGAATTTCAATGTATTTGATTTTGTACTGACAGATGAGGAAATGAAGCAGATTGAAGTGCTTGATACTGGAAAGAGTTTGTTCTTTTCCCATTATTCACCTGAAACGGTGGAATGGTTTATGAGTATTGTGTAACAAAGTAGCTTCATAAAGGCAAAAGCGTATTGTGGTTTATACGACCGGCAATACGCTTTTGCTGTATAATAGGATTAGAAAATGAGGGAACAGAATCATCCGAATGTGATCAAAATTATGAAAAGACCGACAATCTCAGAAAGTGAGGACGCTGGTGGGACGATATAACACAAGGGAAACAATAAGGGAAAGTTCACCTGCGATAAATCCAGTGTTTCAAGGACTTACGGAGAATTTGATAATAAAATATAACAGTTATTAAATCGTTTAAAACAGGTGAAATCTCAATCGAAGTTTGTCTTGCTGTGTTCAAATCACAAAAAGGTCATCGTTTCACGATTATGGTAAAACGATGATCTTTTTTATTTCTTCCAGTAACAGATTAGCAACAGGAGTGAATATTTGATATTTTTTCCATATAACATACATTTTTGTATGGAGGGGCGGTGTAATCGGACGGAAGCATAAATCACTTTCTGCATTTGTTTCTACTAACTTGTCAAAGGTAAGCTCAACCCCCAGCCCTTCACGGACAAAAACGGCACCGTTATTGCAGAGATTAAATGTCGCTAATATATTAAGTCGGTCAAGGTTATCGGAACACCAACGGGGTAAATCCATTTTAGCAGACTGTTCCGAACAAAAAATAGGAATATCCAATAAGTCATCAAAGATAATAGCCTCTTTTGTGGCTAATGGATTGTCCTTTCTCATCAGAACACCCCATGTATCGTATTCAGGAACTTCAAGATAATTGTATTTTGATAAATCTGGCGGTTCTACAATAAATGCCATATCCAGAAGACCACGGTCTAATCGTTCCGTTACCTGTTCGGTATCACCGCTGGTAACATGATAATGGATATTGGGATAAATGCTGCTTAACTTTTTTACAGCACGGGCAAGATACTTTACAAGATAAGATTCTGCACAGCCAATATAAATATCACCGCCTGTGATATCATCCATTGCCTGAAATTCGTTTGTGATTTTGTCAGCCAAGGCCAGTAAATCTTCTGCTCTTTTTCGTAGAAGCATACCCTCATCAGTAAGACTGACGCTGGTGCTGCCACGCTTAAATAATTTTTTGCCAAGTTCTTGTTCCAGATCCTTCATCTGCTTAGAGAGCGTTGGCTGTGTAACATGAAGTCTTTCAGCAGCCCTTGACATATTTCCTTCACGTGCAATTTCAAGAAAATAGCGAAGTACACGAATTTCCATAGTACAACCTCCAACCTTTTTTATTATCCTATACTCAAATGATATTCCTGTCAAGAATATCATGATATGAATTATAAATATTAGATATATCACTTGAAGAATGTATAATTAAAGCAGGAGGTGCAGACAGATGGCAGAAGCAAATGACAAATATGGAAGAATTTATCAGAATCTTGTGGACGCAGGCTGTAATCAGAAAACTATCCAGCGTTGCATGAAACTGGCACAAGAAAACAATGTAGAAGCGCTGTTATCACAGTTGTATGTGTATAGAAAACATTTAATAGAATAGACACATAATTATCAGGAAAACATAGATTGCCTGGATTATTTGATCTACTCGTTAAAGAAACCTAATGAAAATAAGGAGAATGTAAATGACAGATTATAAAATTATTCAAACAATTAACGGACCGGAAGATGTAAAAAAATTGTCTATGGAGCAGCTGGAGGAACTTGCTTCGGAAATCAGAGAGGCATTGTTTAACCGGTTGACTAAAATCGGCGGTCACTTTGGTCCAAATTTCGGTATGGTGGAGGCAGAGATTGCCATGCATTATGTTTTCTCTTCACCTAAGGATAAGTTTGTATTTGACGTATCTCATCAGAGCTATCCTCATAAGATTCTGACCGGAAGAAAGAATGGATATATTTCCGATGAGCACTTTTCAGAGGATTCCGGTTATACAAATCCGGAAGAAAGTGAACATGACTTCTTCAATGTAGGTCACACTTCGACTTCAGTTTCTTTGGCTACGGGTCTGGCTAAAGCGAGAGATATAAAAGGAGATAAAGAAAATATTATTGCAATTATTGGTGATGGCTCCCTCTCAGGCGGTGAAGCACTAGAGGGATTGAATGTAGCCGGATCAGAGATTAACTCCAATCTAATTATTATAGTAAATGATAATGAGCAGTCGATTGCCGAAGTACATGGCGGAATGTATAAAAATCTTGCCGAACTAAGAGAAACAGGCGGAACTGCTTCCAATAATCTCTTCAAAGCGTTTGGATTAGATTATATATATGAGGAAAACGGCAATGACATAGCATCACTAATTTCCTTATTCCGCAAGGTGAAAGATACGGATCATCCAATCGTAGTCCATATCCATACACAAAAAGGAAAGGGATATGAGATTGCTGAAAAAGACAAAGAGGGATGGCATTGGTGTATGCCATTTGACCGTGAAACAGGCAAACCTACAATTTCTTTTGGAGATGGAGAAGATTATACATCTATCACTGCTGAGTATATTATGCAAAAAGCAAAAAGTGATTCTGAGTTTCTTGTGATTACTCCTGCTATGCCGGGCAGTGCAGGCTTAAATCAGGAGCAGCGAAAGGAGCTGGGATTGCAGTATGTGGATGTAGGGATTGCGGAGGAACAGGCGATTGCCATGGCATCTGGTGCTGCAAAAAACGGTGCGAAACCGCTTGTGGTTACTAACACAACCTTTATTCAAAGAGCGTATGACCAGATTTCCCATGATGTATGTATTAATAATAGTTCTGTTACGATTCTCTTAAACTACAATTCTTTTGACAGTTTGACAGATGTTACGCATCTTGGAATTTTTGGACTGGCGGCTTACACGAATGTTCCGAATCTGGTAGTGCTTGCACCTACCTCAAAAGATGAATACCTTGCTATGCTAGATTGGGCAGTTGATCAGAAGGAACATCCGGTTATGATTCTCATCCCCGGAAATCAGGTGACCTATCGTGAAGCAGATAAGGATTTTAACAGACTGAATCATTTTAAAGTGGAAGAAGCTGGTGAAAAGGTTGCAATTCTGGCACTTGGTGATTTTTATCAGCGTGGTGAACAGCTCAGTGCAAAAATAAAAACAGAACTTGGCTTTACGCCGACATTGATCAATCCTCGTTTTGCTTCTGGTATTGACAAAGAATTACTGGAAAGTCTTTCCGAAAGACATCAGATGGTAATAACCATGGAAGACGGTATTTTAAGCGGCGGCTTTGGCGAGAAAATAGCTTCCTTCTATGGTAGTTCTGATATGAAAGTGAAAAATTACGGACTTGATAAGAAATTTTATGACCGATATGACCCAAATGAATTACTGAAAGAGGTTGGTATGACACCGGTTCAGATTATTGCGGATATTTGCAATCAGATAAAATAGAAATTGGGAGGCTGGAAGTAGTGACACCAGAATTGTAATTCCGGGTTCAAGCAATCCTGATCACATCATGGAGAACACGCAGTTGTATAATTTTGAATTAACTGACGAAGAGATGGAGCAGATTGAGGCTTTGGAAAAAAATGAGAAGCATGACTGGTACTAAAATTGAAGAATAAAAAGATAAGGTGATGGAAATGAAGATATTAGTATTAAATGGAAGTCCACATCCACAGGGAAGTACAAAAGATATGGTTAATGCATTTAAGAAAGGTGCTGAGAGTGCAGGACATACCGTTGATGTGGTGGATGTATGCAAAAAGAAGATAGGTGGGTGTTTGGCATGTGAATACTGTCATAGCAAAGGACACGGTGAGTGTATTCAGAAGGATGATATGCAGGAAGTATATAATCTTTTGAAAGAAGCAGAAATGCTTGTTATTGCATCGCCCATTTATTATCACGGCATATCCGGTCAGCTAAAATGTGTAATCGACAGATTTTATTCTGCGGCATATCCGAGAAGACCGAAGAATTTGAAAAAAGTTGCCATGATACTTAGCTCCGGAGATGCTAATATGTATGAGGGTGCTCTTTTCTCGTTCAAAGGAGACTTTCTGGATTATCTTGGACTTGAAAACATGGGTGTGTTTACAGCACATGGGTCTGAAAACAAGAGCGAGAAAAAGAGAGAAGAACTAAGGGAGTTCGGGGCATCGCTACGTTAGATAAATTCTTGTTTGAAAAATAGAGAAATTGTAAAATTGAAGAAAAAAGAAATGCACAGTTCTTAGCTTATCGGGAGCTGTGCATTTTTGTAAATAAATACTTTTAATTAGCCGATTACGGCGTCCTCTGCTGTAAAATGTTCCAGAGAATTTTCTTTTACCTGAATGCAGATATAAGTAATTCCGGAAATATCGG